>DATBAT010000345.1:0-7877 GCA_036271375.1 Terriglobales bacterium | reverse complement strand
GCCCTACGTCGCCACTTTAGTGACGGCAAGAAATCTGATGCCGTGGCAGATTTTGCTGGTGGCATGCGTGTTATCGGCGCTGCGGTTTAAATATGAGCGCCGACCCAGCGCCCGCGTAGTCGTACTGCTGGCGGCGGCGTTGTCTGTCGTGCAAGTTGTGTGGGAACTTTACCCCGGCTTACGCAACCGACGTCTCGACGACGCAACCCCCGACTACGTGACGGCTGAGGGCCTGACAAAGATGGGGATCAGGCCCGGCGCAAACGTCGCGGTAATTGGTTTCGGCAACGACGGCTACTTCGCTTATCTGGGTGGGCTCTCGATAGTCGCGGAGATCGAGCGCAAATCAGCCTGCGAATTCTGGCAGGCGCCTCGGAACACGCAATCGAATGTGATGGAAAAATTGCGCCAGTCTGGAGCGCAAGCGATCGTCGCCAATACTGGCTCGCAAGTCCAAAGCACTGCTGAATCGATGCGTATCGATGTAGCCAGTTGCGCTCACCCTGGTGGAGGCTGGCGGCAGATCGAGGGCAGCGAGAACCACGTCTACTTCCTGCAATAGTTAGTGGCCTGCAACCGGGTAGCCAGCCGGCGCGCTCAACATCAGCGGCTCTTCGGGAATTACGATCCAGGCGATGGGATAAGAGATAATTCCCACCACGGTCATCACTCCCACCAGCAGCCACACCAGGCGGACCAAAGCCACGTCGATATCGAAATATTCCGCCACGCCGGTGCAGACGCCAGCGATGGCACGGCCAGCGCGAGGACGCACCAGTCGCTTACGCGCGATGACTCCGCCGACGCGGACTCCACAGTAGGCGCAGATGTTGGCGTCGTCCTGGATCACTTTTCCGCAATAGTTGCAGTACATGGCTTGGCCTCCTTTTGGGTTTTCCCAATAAAAGATACGTTCGCGGGCCGGAAAAGTTCCCCGGCTAGTCCGTCCGGCAGGGGTCTTTTATGCACTTGCGGGCGGTCTCGGCCAGGGGCGACCCGCCGTTTAGCGCCAGCACCGCATTGTATTTCTTGAGTGCCTGATCGCGTTGTTGCAGCGCGTCATATGTTTCCCCGGCGGCCAGCGTGGACTTTTGCAGCAGGTCGTCGTCCGGTTTACCCACTGAACCGACTTGCTCATAGGCGGCGAGGGCCCCGCTGAAGTCTTTTTGACCTCGCAAGAGGTCCCCCAGGCTTAACGCCGCGATTTCGTAGTGCAGGCCGGAGTAGCGCCCTTCGCGTCCCGCCTGAAAGATCTTTCGATACACAGTCGCGGATTCCTCATTGCGACCGGCGGCCCGCAGGAGATTTCCTTCCTCCAGCGCCATCAGTAAGTTTCTCGGATACAGAGGAATCATGCCCCGGTCGATCTGGATGGCTTCGTCGATCTGGTGCTCGCGGCGCAGAAACAGCAGCAGGACGATTTTGGCGTCGATCGCAGTTTCGCCCGGGCCGTTCGCGGCCTGGTGCAAATACTCCAGTCCTTTTTCCTTGCTGCCGCCCAACCCCGCAACCGAGATTGCGGCCCGCGTCGCCCATGACAGGCTGCCGATCACATAGTTGTGGGTGCCGACGATGAGCTTGGCCTGTGTGTAGTTAGGATCGAGTTCAAGAACGCGTTCATGGTCGCGTCGCGCGCCGACCGCGTTACGTAACGCGGAAAACCACGCGTGTTCGACCAGTCCGGTGTAGGTCGACGACTGCGCCCTGGTAACTCCGCGCGCGTAGAGCGCGTCGATGTCTTTGGCATTCGCATCCAGTCGCTTCTCTTCCAGTGCCTCAGCCCGATCCACTAAATCCTTAATTTGTTTCTTTACTTCCGGATCAGCTGGCAGACGCGGCGTGCTGACGAATAAGTCGTCGGTGTAGTCTCCAGAATTCAGCGCGCCAATGCGGTTGAGTTCTTTAAACAGCACCGCCACCAAAAGATGATTTACCGCAAGCGGATCGTCAGGATGCCGCTGCAGGATCTGCGCGAACTCCGCGATGGAGCGATCGTAGTCGAGATTGTAGAAATGATCGAAAGCAGCGTTGTTGAGCGTATCGACGGGACGGTAAGTAATCGTTTCGGGTTTAGCAGTTGGTTTTGTCTCGGCGTCGACTTCGTAGAACAACGCGCTCGCGGCCAACAGTGCGAGCAGGAGAATTCGACGACGTGAAGCAACGAACGAAAACATTTGCGTGGAAGTGTTGCTAGTGTACCTGATTTGAATTCCAGTCCCACACCACTACGTAGAGGCGATGGTTACCCGAAATTGCGCTTCCGACGGTAAATCTTGCTTGGTGCAAAACCGCCGGCTACCCATCGGTAACCTCGATCCTCCCGCTAAATCAACAACTTAGTCTGATAACGATTTGGTCACCGGCTTGCGATAAGTGACCATACATAGGTGCATTCCAATGTCTGACGTTTTGCCTAGTACCACCCATGAGTTCTGGCGCCCCCCTGCCTCGGCTCAGCCCTCTCCCGCGATTTCGATTTCGACTGGATTGGCTGAGGTCTGTAAAGGATGCGGCGGCGAATTCATGGTGGGGTCGCATTTCTGCCACGTCTGTGGAACCGAACGGCTTGACCACGCCCAGATGGATTGGACGCGGTATCTCGACGTGCAAAGCATCAAAGCATTCTTCGGACTCTCTACTTTGACGTTGGCTGCTTTTCTCGTGGGTATCGCCTGCTTGCTGGCGGCCCTGATTGTCGGGGTGGTCTATAACGTCCAGGACTATAGCGACTTTCAGGCAGTGCAGTTCTGGCGAGTGGAGTGGCTGCTGGGCGCAGTCGCGGCCTTCGTCGCTGGCATTCTTCTCAAGCAAAAAGCCTAAATAGCTCAGTTCACCGTTATTCAGAGACGTAGCGAAGCTACGTCTCTACACGGGTTTGTGGCGGGTATTTCTCAACTCCGCCTGTAGAGACGTTGCTCCGCAACGTCTCGGGCAGCGTCCGAGACCTAACGTTCAAATGAATTGCTCTTCTCGTCCAAATGGAATAAATGATTCACCGGCCCGACACCCTTGCCAATGGCCTGGCCACGGGCGATGGCCACGGCAACATAGGCCTTCGCCTCCATCACTGATTTGATCAAGCCCTTCCCGCGTGCCAGATTGCAAGCCAGTGCGGTTGAGAACGCGCATCCGGTTCCGTGGGTCGAATTTGACTGCTGATGCTCGCCGCGCAATTCTTCCTGATATAGCTCGCCGTTCTGGAAGAAGCTCAAAAGGTCAACCGCAGGTTTCAAGTGGCCCCCGGTGACCACAACCGCACGCGATCCCATTCGGTGCAGCTTTTCGGCAGCGCCTTTCATTTCTAGATGATTTGTTACGGCCAAGCCCGCCATCAAGGACGCTTCATCCACGTTGGGGGTGACCACATCGGCCAGCGGCATTAGTCCGGAAATCAGCGTTTCGCGCCCCGCATCGTCAATCAGCGCCGTTCCGGAAGACGACCGCAAAACCGGATCCAACACCACGTTCGGCAGCTTCTTCCGCTTTAGAAAATCAATCACGGCCCTGACCGCGTCGGCGTTCCCCAGCATACCGATATGCACGCCGGCGATATCCATATCGGAGGCCAGCCCTTCTAAAGTCTCTGCAATGAGCGCCGCCGATACAACCTCGACTCGTCTCACCCCCTGCGTAGACTGCACCGTCATGGCGGCGATGCAGGCGATTCCGTAGCATCCGTGGGCGGCGATGGTTTTGATGTCGGCGGTGACGCCGGCCCCGGAGGAGGGATCAAACCCGGCGATGGTCAGAACGACCGGAGGGGAGGAGGCCACAGCAGAAGTGTATCCAATCCGGCGGGCGGGAGGGCTGCGTACTCCCAAGTAATTAAGAGATAACCTTATGGGGCAATTGTGCTTCCAATCACTTAGAGATCCCGGTCGGGCGAAGTGTGGCGAGGACTATAATCGTCCCAACGGCCATTTTCCGGTGGAGTAAAAGACATGAAAATCCGGCTCACGCTATTAGCGGCTGCGCTTGCAACTTTTGGCTTCGTAACGCCCCGCGGTTTTGCGCAGAACCCTGGCTCGACGGACCCGAATACACGCAACCCGAATAATCCGACGCAGACGGTTCCCAACGGCCCGACCACCACCCAGGCTCCCACCACACCACCGACGCTTCCGCCGACCACGGCTTCACCTGACGATAGCGGGAAGGACGACAGCAAGCCGAAGGAGACGCCGATTCAGGCCGCCGACCCGGACAAAGTGAAGCATGATGGCGGCAAAGACGACGTCGACGCCATCGGCAATCGCAAGATGGGCAAGCGCGGACTCGGCAACTGGTATTCGGTCGAGGGCGAGATTCGCATGGGCAAGCAGTACGCCCAACAGGTTGAGTCGAGTTCAAAGATGGTGAACGACCCGGTGATCACAGAGTACGTGAACCGCGTCGGACAGAACCTGGTGCGCAATTCCGATTCGCAGGTACCGTTCACCATCAAAGTGATCGACTCCGACGAGATCAATGCCTTCGCTCTGCCGGGTGGATATTTCTACGTGAACAGCGGTTTGATTCTCGCCGCAGATGATGAAGCGGAACTCGCTGGTGTGATGGCTCACGAGATTGCACACGTCGCCGCGCGGCACGCAACGCGCCAGATGACGCGGTCACAGTGGGCCAACATCGGTACTATTCCTTTGATTTTCATGGGCGGTGGTTTGGGCTACGCGATTCGCGGAGCAGCCGGCATCGGATTGCCCATGACCTTCCTGACCTTCCAGCGCGGATTTGAAGCGGAAGCGGATTATCTGGGATTGCAGTACATGTACAAAACCGGCTACGACCCACAGGCGTTCGTGAGCTTCTTCGAAAAGATCCAGGCGCAGGAAAAGAAAAAGCCAGGGACATTGGCTAAGGCTTTCTCGACCCACCCGCAGACGCCGGACCGCATTACCAAGTCGCAGGAAGAGATTGAAAAGATCCTGCCGGCGCGTCCGCAGTATCTGGTGACCAGCTCCGAGTTCGATGAAGTGAAGGCGCGGCTGGCGTCGTTGGAGAATCGCCGCAAGATGATCGACGACAAGGACAGCAAGAAGCCGACGTTGCGCCGGGCCTCGACCACCGAAAAGACCGGGAAGGAAGATAAGACTTCCGATGACGATCGCCCGACTTTGAAGCGCCGCGACGATCAGAACTAATAATCCCGCGCGCGTAGGGGCAGGTGTCCCCACCTGCCCGGCGTCGGATAGTGCCAAACTTTTGAGCCTGTGATGAAAGTTGCTCGGGCAGGTGAGGACACCCGCCCCTACGTTTTTCCGGTTTAACCCTTACTCCTTAACCGCAATTCCCAAAGTCTTCATCTTCCGGTAAAGATGGCTACGCTCAAGGCCCAGCACCTCGGCTGCGCGGCTAACGTTTCCGTGGCTCTCATCTAATTTTTTAAGAATGTAATCGCGCTCGTAAGCAGCGCGTGCCTGGTGAAGCGTCGAAAACTCTCCATTGCTGCTGCGGCGTCCGCCCTCGCGATGCACTAGCGGCGGCAGATGCTTACGGTCAAACCGCGTGGTGGTCGGGTTCATGATGACAATGCGCTCGATGACGTTCTTTAGCTCCCGAACATTTCCTGGCCAGGAATACCGCATCAGCGTTTCGATCGCATCGTCAGTGATTTCGCGGGGCCGCCGCCCGTAGGCAGCCGAAAACTCCTTCAGGAAATGCCGCGCTAAAAGCGGCACATCCTCCTGGCGCTCCCGCAACGGCGGGACATAAAACGGAATCACGTTGATTCGATAAAACAAATCCTCACGAAAGTTTCCCCGCGAGATTTCTTCGTCAAGATCTTTGTTAGTTGAGGCAATGACTCTCGCGTCCACGGTGATCGCGTGGTCGCCGCCCACCGGAGTGAAGCGCTGTTCATCGAGCGTGCGCAGAACTTTCGCCTGCGTCTTCAGGCTCATGTCCCCGATTTCGTCGAGGAACAGCGTTCCGCCGTGAGCCTTCTGGAATTTGCCTTCTTTGTCGGTGGAAGCAGCAGGGAACGATCCCTTGAGATGGCCGAACAGTTCGCTTTCGATCAGGTCTTCAGGGATGGCTGCGCAGTTCACCTCGACAAACTTCTCCTCCTTGCGAAGGCTCTGCGCGTGGATAGCGTGCGCCGCGAGTTCCTTACCGCTGCCTGATTCTCCGAAGATCAACACCCGCCCATTCGTCGGCGCCATAACGTTGATCTGTTGCCGCAACGCTTTCATGGGAATGCTGTCGCCGACGATGACACTCCGCGGCACAAGCTGTTTTCGCAGGTCGCGATTTTCATTCGCCAGCCGCTTGGCATCGATCGCGTTCTTCAGCAGAATCAAAGTTTTGTCGATGGAGAGCGGTTTTTCCAGGAAGTCGTATGCGCCTAGCTTGGTGGCGCGTACCGCGGTTTCAATCGTGCCGTGACCTGAGATCATGATGACTTCCGGAGCGTCATCAAGCTCGCGAATTTTCTTCAGCGTGTCGAGGCCGTCGATCCCGGGCAACCAGATGTCCAGCAGCACCACATCGAAGTTTTGTTTCTGTAGGAGTTCGAGGCATGCTTCGCCGCTCGGCGCAACCGAGGCTTTATAGCCTTCGTCTTCCAGCACGCCGGAGAGTGATTCCTGTATGCCGACTTCGTCATCTACGATCAGAATATTGGACATGCTAAGCGGTGGCGGGAACGTTCACCGATTCGAGGGCCACAGGCAATTCAAGCACAAAGCGCGTTCCAGTGGGCTTGTTTTCTTCGACCCGAATCGATCCGTGATGGTCTTCGAGAATTCTGCTGACAATGGCGAGGCCAAGGCCGGTACCGCGGTTCTTGGTGGAGAAATAGGGAAGGAATAGCCGTTCTTTCAATTCTTGCGTCACGCCGTGGCCGGTGTCGGCCACCGTGATCTCGACCGCTTCGTGGCCCGCAACCAGCGAAGTTGAAATCTGGATCTCGCGCAGCATCGATCCCTGCATGGCTTCCGCGGCGTTATCGACCAGATTCGCCAGTGCGCGTTTGATAGCTTCGCTGTCGGCCATCACACGGGGCAAGTCAGCAGACAACGAAGTACGCACGCGGATATTGTCCAGCCGCCCGTTGAACATGGCCAGAGTGTTTTCGATGATGCCGTTAATATTTGCCGGCTGCGGATTCGCAGTAGGGAAGCGTGCCAACGTGGAAAATTCATCGACCAGTGTGCGCAGAGTTTCGACCGCGCTGACAATCGTGGTCGCGCATCCGTGCAGTACAGAAATAGAGTTCGCATCCACCGGAGTGCCGCGATCCAGATGCCGCCGTATGCGCTCCGCCGATAGCGCAATAGGCGTCAGCGGATTTTTAATCTCATGTGCCACCCGCCTCGCCACCTCGCGCCATGCAGCCTGCCGCTGGGCTTTCAACAAGTCCGACAAATCTTCAAAAACCAGAACATATCCCAGGCTGTTGCCTTCGTGATGAAGCGTTGCCACGGTAACTGCTACATTCAAAGCTTCGTGCTGAAGATCGAATTCCATCTGCGTCGTCGTCGTGCTCATGCGGTCGGCGCGACGCAGCAGCGGCTCCAGGTCTTCCATGACTTCAGCGGGGAACACATCCTTCAAAGATGAGCCGATCAGCACTGCCGGGGTTCCCGACTCCGCACGTTTGGGACGAAACAGCCGCAACAGCGCATAGTTCACGTGCGTCACCCGCCTGCTGACATCAAGTGAAAGCACGCCGGTCGGAATGCTCTCCAGAATCGTCTCCATGTGCTGGCGGCGTTGTTCGAGAGCGACGTTCACTTCTTCCAGTTCGCGGCTGGACGATTCCAACTGGCGGCGGCTGCCTTCGAGTTCTTCCGCCATCTGGTTGAAGGATCGAACCAGATCGCCGATTTCGTCAGCTGCATGAATGTCGACACGGTAGTCCAGGCGCCCGCGCGAAA
>DATBAT010000344.1:0-20730 GCA_036271375.1 Terriglobales bacterium | reverse complement strand
AACCTGGGATGACAAATGCTGCGGAACGCCAGCCATAATTGCTCCACACCATGTTGAGTGAACCTGCGCAACTGAAATCGCGGCGACATGCCCTCGTTCCAATAGGACGGATCGTGCCAGGGCGGATAACTGGCTCTAATCGGGCCGTTGAATTCGAATACGTCCGGATGGCTATAGATTTGTCGCGTGGGGTGGCGTGGAACTCCGCTGCCCGCCGGCTCTCCCTGCCAGTTCAAGTTCGGTAGATCGTATGCGTACCAGTCATAAGTGAGCTTTCCGCTGTCGGAGAACGTGAAGTGTCCCTTAGAATGCGACAGCCAGACGATTTGCGGAGTGCAAAGGGCGAGGAAGACCAGGGAAGCCCAAGCTACGTTGTATTTTCGTTTGCGTAGTGAAACGAGAGTTGGCAAACCGAGGAAGACGAGGCCCATCGGAAACAAGATGGCTTTGGTCAGATAACCTAACCCCAGCAGAAATCCAAGCAGGAGATGGCCGCCGAAGCTCTCCGTTTTGCCGGTTTGCAGCGATACGCCAGCAGCTAGAAATATCTCTGCCGACAGGAGAATATCTGGCGTGACATACGGCAAGACTGGCACCACCACGCTGAGAAATAGTGTGTAGCCGAGAATCCAACTGAGGTTCTCGGGCACTGCACACGCTTCACCAACCGGCTCAAGCCGTTCGTTTCCATGCGCCAGAACTTGCTTCCAAAAGAACTCGAACGAAAACAGGCACCCAGCGAAAAGCACAAAGTTGAGCAGGTGAATCAATGGAAATTCGAAGCGCAGGCACGGCCTGAAAATCCCCAGGACAACCGACGACAGCAAGGGATAGAACGTTCCCCAATGGCCGGTGATGACCATGCTCCAGTCGTTGGCTAGAATCGCGCGCGCGATTTCCAGGTACGAACGGCCGTCTGGGTTAATCACGTTGCGTGATGCAAAGGTTTGCGCTGCACAGGCGGCCAAGGCGATGACACGAAATAAAATTCGGTGCCGCGGTTTGGCTGCGATGTATTCCTTCTGTTCAACGTACGGAGCTGCTGACAAAGCTGTGGCCACGGGTGTGTTGTCTCCGCTTTTGAGTGAACCTTGGGCCCTGATGGTCCGATTGAGTTGAGTCTAGCGGCGGGGGAATCGATTTAGATCAATATTGCACAATTTTTGGGGCGCGATTCCCCGTTTGGGAATCGCCGCAAAGGAACTTTGCCACGATTACCGGTCCAAGAAAAAGCTCATTAGGAAGGCCACAGGGTCATTTCCGCGAGCAACAAGGAGGAAACTGTAGATGGTGACTTCCGTAACCTAACGTACATGAGTCGAGGTCAAACCAATTCCTTTTATATCAATAACTTGCAAGAATGGTAACACCTGGGTTCATGCGCAAAAAATTACCACTAAATCGTAGCTTGAGTTATTATAAGCAAGCACTTGGGGATAGTTTTTCGCTTCCCGGATCAGGCTGTTGCGAAGCGATTTCTCCTCCTCCCCAGAAGTCGCCATAGACATTGTTCAGTACGCGGTACCTGTGCAGACCTCCTCCTGTACTTAATCGTTCATGGGGATGGGACATGGGAGCTTTACAAGGGTTGTGGCAGGGCGAAGAGGGTCAAGATGTCGCGGAGTACGCAGTGATGCTTAGCGTCATTGTGATGATTGCCTTAGCAACTGTACGTTTAATCGGATCCGGAGCCGATCACACTTTCTCGTCTATCGCCAGTTCCATCAAATAGCGATAGGAGTGTGGCGTTACGAAGGTTGGCCCAAAGAGTTATCATAAGCCAAGCTTTTGGCGCGCCGTTTTCCCGGAAAGCATTGAAATAGATAAAAGAATTAAGGTCTCGTGGCCGCACGATGGACACGCGATTTCCAAAGCCGGGGGCATCCCCCGCCGGCTCGATGTTGGTTTTGGAGGCCAAAATGACGAACATTCTTCGCAAGCTGTGGCTTGAGGATGAGGGACAGGACATCGCGGAATACGCGGTGATGTTGGCAGTGATCCTGGTGATCGTGGTGGGCACGATCCGCTTGATTGGATCGAACGCCAACAACGTATTCTCTTCCGTCGCCAGTTCGATTAAGTAGAAGCCGTTAATGAAGTCTGCATTTAGCCGGATTTGAATTGACGCAGCTTACGCCGACCTTGATCAGGCCTGACGCCGGTGGAAAAGCTGTGGCTTTTTTTCGGGTATAAGTGCGTGCAGTGGCTTGCTCTTGAGCGCGATGCTAGGACTGTTAAGGAGCAGTAATGAACCGCAACCGTCTCTTGTTGATCGGAGTAGTGGCGCTCTTGCTGGGCGCGCTAGTCAGCTTCGGCGTTTACAAGAACCTCCAGTCGACAAACTCGCGCAACATTCAAGCCGGCTCCGACGCAGTGGTTGCCGCCAACGACATCCAGGTGGGAGCGAAACTCACCGACGGTGACGTCAGGGTGGCGCAATTTCCTGACGGATCGCTGCCGCCGAACTCGTACAAGGCGAAATCTGAAGTAGTAGGCCGCGGCGTTATTCTGCCAATTTCCAAAGGTGAATTCGTTTTGCCCAGCAAGTTGGCGGGAGAGAATGCCGGCTCCGGCTTGCCTGGACTGATTCCTCCGGGAATGCGCGCCATGTCGGTGCGCGTAAACGAAGTGGTTGGAGTTGCGGGATTCGTCTTGCCGGGCACGCGGGTCGATGTGCTGCTGACGGGCAATCCGACAGGGGCTGCCGAGCAGTTGACCACCACGGTTTTAGAAAACGTCGCGGTCATCGCTACCGGTCAGAGACTGGAGCGGAATTCAGGCGGTGAGCCACAGAGCGTTCCTGTAATCACTTTGCTGGTGTCTCCTGACGATGCGCAGCGGTTGACGTTGGCGAGTACGGAAGGCCGCATTCAGTTGGTGTTGCGCAATCCTCTCGACACGCGGCAGCAGGACTTGAATTCAGTAAGCACCGGTTCGCTCTACCGGCATGGCCCGGTTCCGGTGCAGGTGGCGACAACTCCGAAACCACGGCCCAAGAAGACCGCAGAAGCGCCTCCGGCGCCAACGGTTTACAGCATTGAAGTGATTCGCGGCAACAAAAAAGACGAGACTAAGTTCTGACAGCAGCCGAGGGTAGGGATCTGAGGTCAATGGACATGCCGATTTGCTCCCCGAAAGGCGTGGGACGGAACACGATAATCTTCAAGCTGGCGGCAGTGGCGCTGGCCTTTGCCACCCTGTGTTGCACCACAAGCCTGGACGCACAAAATGCGGAACCGGCGCAGGCCGCAGGCGCTCCCAGTGCCAGCCCGGCTGACCAACAGGCCTTGACCGCTTCCGGCGAGGGCGAATCGCAAGGTTCGGCGCCGCTGCGGGTCATGGTCGGAAAATCATTGCTAATCAATACCACCGAGCGGCTTAAGCGCGTATCGGTGACCGATCCCGCGGTAGCGGACGCGCTGGTAGTAACTCCGACGCAGATTCTGGTACACGGACGTGCCGCCGGCGAAGTTTCGCTCTTGATCTGGGATGAACTCGAACGCTCCCGCAGTTTCGATCTGCGCGTAGACGTCGATGTGACGACAGCGGCCGAAGAAGAAAAGCGTATCTTCCCAACCGAACAAATCAACGTGAGCCCATCGCGGTCGGCGATCGTGCTTTCGGGGCACGTTTCGACCGAAGACATTGCCAAGCGCGCCGGATTGATCGCACAGGCCTATTCCGAGAAGGTCGTGAATGTACTCACCTTCGGACCGGTCGGGGCGCAAGAAGTTTTGCTGGAAGTGAAGTTCGCGGAAGTGGACCGTAGCGCGGTGTTGCAACTGGGCGCGAACCTTTTTGCGCCGGGCCTGGGTAATACCGTCGCCGTTACGCAGACCGGGCAATTTGGCCAGGTGGGAATCACCCAAAGCGCACCCACCACGACAACCTCCGGCGGAAGCACGACCACGACAACCGCGTCAACTCCACCCACCGTTAACCTCACTGACTTCCTGAACCTCTTTGTGGCCCGCACCGACATCAACATCGGGGCAGTGATTCGCGCCCTGCAACAGAAAAACCTGCTGCAAATTCTGGCGGAGCCGAACTTGATTGCGGTCAACGGCAAGGAAGCCAGCTTCCTCGCGGGCGGTGAGTTTCCCTTTCCCGTGGTGCAGCCGGGTAATGGATTTACATCCGTATCGATCCAGTTCAAGGAATTCGGTGTGCGCCTGCGCTTCACACCGGAGATCATGCCGAGCGGCAACATTCACTTGAAGGTCATTCCTGAAGTGAGCAACCTGGACTTCACCAACGGCCTGGCGATTCAAGGCTTCAACATTCCTGCCTTGAGCACGCGGCGGGCGGAGACCGAATTCGAATTGCAGGATGGCCAAAGTTTCGCCATCGCGGGTTTGATGGACAACCGTGTGACCAGCCTTACCAGCAAGGTGCCATGGCTGGGTGATCTTCCGATCATCGGAAATTTCTTCAAAAGCAAGAACGTCCAGAAGAGCAAGACAGAACTGGTAGTGCTGTGCACGGTGAAGAAAATTTCTCCAAGCACTAGACCGACGGCGCTGCCTAACTATCCGATTCCCTTCATGGACAAAGACCAGTTCGACGGCAAGAAGCCGGCGGACACTAACAAGAATTAGTTCGGTTGGCCGCAAGATAGCCGGCCCAGCACGTTCATAATTGTTTAATCGAACACTTGGTGGGAGCTGGGCAGCATGCCCGAAATTTCTGTAGCGATCGTGGCCGCGGACCCCGAACAGCGGGCCGTATTGCAGGTGTTAGTCGATAGCACCAGTGTGGCCAAGGCGGGCTTCAGCGCTACCTCCTATCCGGGAGCGACTTCCGACCCGGTATTCCGGCGAATTCTGAACACCACTCCCGAAGTCATTCTGGTCGATATTCCAACCGACGGGTCAGCGATGGCCCTGCGTACCATTGAATTGCTGGTGCAGGAAATTCCTACTGCGGCCGTATTTGCCGTGGGAACGCTTCGGCAGCCGCAGATCATCGTCAGTGCGATGCGGGTTGGGGCCAAGGAATTTATCGAGCGCCCTACCACCACCACCGATCTGCTGGAAGCGTTTGTCCGTGTCACCTCCGCCCAGCGTAAGAGCCAGAAGGAAGAAATTCGCGGCAAGGTGTTTACCGTCGCGAATTCCAAGGGTGGCAATGGGGCCACAACGATCGCCGTAAACCTGGCGCTGGCATTGCAGTCCGCGCATGGCGATGTGGCACTGGTCGATATCGCGCCGCTGGGGCATACCGCGCTGCACATGAATTTGAAGCCGCTATTCAGCGTCACCGATGCGGTAAGAAATTTGCACCGGCTGGACAGTTCCCTGCTGGAAAGTTTCATGACCCGGCATGAGAGCGGGCTTCAGGTTTTGGCTGGGCCGAGCACGCCGGAGCTGGCGGAACCTTCGACAGCGGAGTTCGCCCGCTTGTTCGACATGCTGGTGGGACACTTCCGCTACATCGTGGTGGACACATCCTCCCGAATGGATACGACGACCCGGCTCGTCGGTAATTTATCGGAAACGGTTTTGCTGGTGGCCCACACCGATGTGGCTTCACTCTGGAGCGCGGCGCGCATCCAACAGTATTTGCGCGAGGGTGGGGGGCAAGAGCGGGTGCGGCTGGTGCTGAACCGCTTTCGCAAGATTCCAGGATTCAGTGAAGCTGACGTCGAAGCAGCGGCCGGGATCAAACTGTTGTGGAAGATACCGAACCAGTACTTCGCGATTTCGACGGCGATCGACCGGGGAATTCCGTTGATGCAGCAGTCACACACGGAAGTAGCGCGATCGTTCATGGGTTTAGCAGCGCGATTGACTGAGAACGACGTTGACGTAAAGCGCGCGGCGTGGTCATTGTTCAAGACGGTTTAATTAATTTATGGCGAATATGCAGACCTTCGAGCGGGGCGAGTATCAGCAGGTAAAAGCTGATCTGCATCGCCGCATCCTGGACCGGCTGGATTTGGAAAAGCTGGGCCGGAGCGTGGGCGACGCGGCGCGCGACGAAGTGTTGATCCTGATTCGCAATACGATCAATAGCGAAGCCGTACCGCTCAGCTTCGCCGAACGCGAACGGCTGGCGCGGGAAATCCTGGACGAGATTTTTGGCCTTGGCCCGTTGGAGCCATTGCTAAAAGACCCAAGCATCTCGGATATTCTGGTCAACCGCTTCGACCGGGTTTACGTCGAGCGCGGCGGAAAGCTGGAACCGACTGGACTTAGCTTTAAGGACGACACGCACCTGATGCAGATCATTGACCGCATAGTTTCGCGGGTGGGTCGCCGGGTGGATGAGTCTTCGCCAATGGTCGATGCCCGCCTGCCGGACGGTTCGCGTGTGAACGCCATCATTCCGCCGCTGGCGATTGACGGGCCGTGCCTGTCCATCCGGCGTTTTGCCAAGGACGCGATCACCGCGCGCCACATGGTGGAAAATAAGACGCTGACCGAACCCATGCTGGAATTGCTTTCCGCCATGGTGAAGGGCAAGCTCAACATTCTGATCTCCGGCGGAACCGGCGCCGGCAAGACGACTTTGCTGAACGTGCTTTCCGGATACATTCCGAATAACGAACGAATTGTCACCATCGAAGACGCCGCGGAATTGCAGATGAAGCAGGAACATGTGGTGCGGCTTGAAACGCGTCCGCCAAATATTGAAGGCAAGGGCGCGATACGGCAGCGGCAGTTGGTAATCAACAGTTTGCGTATGCGTCCCGACCGCATCATCGTCGGCGAAGTCCGTGGCGAGGAAGCCTTCGACATGATGCAGGCGATGAACACCGGTCACGAAGGTTCGCTCACCACCATCCACGCGAACACCCAACGCGACGCGCTTGGCCGGCTGGAGAGCATGTTCTCCATGGCCAACCTTAATATTCCCGAACGCGCTGTACGACAACAGATCACTTCTGCCATTCACGCGGTGGTGCAGATTTCACGGCTCACCGACGGCACCAGGAAAGTGATCTCAATCACTGAAGTCACCGGAGCCGAAGGCGAAACCATCAGCATGCAGGACATCTTCGTGTTCGAGAAAGCCGGCATAGACGAAGCAGGCCGGGTGCGCGGCACTTTCAAAGCGACTGGCATTCGCCCGCAGTTCGCCGACCGCCTTGCAACGTCCGGCGCCCGTTTGCGTCCGGCTCTTTTCGATTCCAGGATGGAGATTTGACGCGATGATAGTTCTGATCGCTGTCCTCGCCTTTATCGTGGTTGCCGCCGGAGTATTCGCCGGGTTCTCCCTGCTCGACCAGAGGAATGCGCGCGCGCGGCTTTTGCGTGAACGCCTCGCCGCGGTACGAAAAGCTGCCGAGCGCCAACCGGATGAAGAACTAGAATTGCTGCGCGACGAAGTCCTCAGCGAAATCCCCGCGCTCGACAATCTGCTGCGGCGATCCCAGCGCGTCTCGAATCTCCAGGTATTTCTTTCCCAGGCTGACTTGTCGATGCGGGCCGGGAACATGATTCTGCTTTGCCTGGCAACGGCGATTGTTGTCGGGTTGATCATGGCGATAGTTGGCCGGTCGCCTGCGTTTGGCCTGGTGGGAGCTCTGGTCGGCGGCTTGATGCCGTATTCTTATGCCTCTTTCCGCAGGGGCCGCCGCTTCAAACAGTTTGAAGAGTTGTTTCCGCAAGCCATCGACACGCTGGCGCGCGCGGTCCGAGCCGGCCACGCGCTGACTACGGCCCTCGAGCTGATTTCCAATGAAGTCGGGGAGCCGGTATCCGGGGAATTCCGCAAGCTATTCGAAGAACAAAAATTCGGTCTTCCCATGCGCGACGCGCTTATCAACCTGACCGAACGCATGCCGCTGGTGGACGTGAAGTTCTTCGTTACCGCGGTGATGTTGCAGCGCGAAACCGGCGGCAATCTGGCGGAAATTTTGGATAACCTTTCCTATGTGATCCGCGAGCGCTTCAAGATCCAGCGCCAGGTGCGAGTGTTCACCGCGCAGGGCCGCATGACCATGTTGCTGTTGATGCTGTTGCCGCCGATCATCGTGACCATGATGCTGTTCGTGAGTCCGACCTTTATCCGGCCGCTGTTTACCGATCCGATCGGCCACACGTTCGTGGTGGTGGGTATTGTGCTGCAGACGCTGGGGTATTTTGTGATCCGTAGGATTATTCAGATTCAGGTTTAAATATGCTATTGCTGGCTGTCGTAATCTTTTTGACCATCACCTCGGTGATCTTCGTTTTCGGAGCGGCGTTCTACGCTCCGTCTTCGGTGATCGGCTCGCGCTTGCGCGCCCTGGGATGGAAAAATGAACAGCAGCCAGAAAAAGCCCCGATCAAAGAACGGCTGGAGCAGGCGCTCGACCCACTGAGCAAAGCACTGCCGCTCTCGGCGGACGAGGTTTCTCGCGCGCGCGGATGGCTGATACAAGCTGGATATCGCGAGCCGCAACACGTCACCATTTACGTCGGCAGCCGCATTCTATTTGCGTTTTTAGGAATGCTGGTGGTGATTGCGATCTGGCAGTTCCAGAGCCTGCTGCTGCTGGTAAGCGCTGGGGCGTTTGGATTCTTCCTGCCACGTTTCGCTTTAAAGCGGATGATCAAGAAGCGGCAGCGGCTCATCGAATTGGGCTTGCCTGACTGTCTCGACCTCACTGTAATTTGCGTGGAGGCCGGACTCTCGCTTGACCAGGCGCTGATGCGAGTGGGCGATGAGTTGAGCTACGCGCATCCGGAGTTGAGCGCGGAGTTGCATCTGGTAAATCTGGAAATGCGCGCCGGCAAACCCCGCACCGAAGCGCTGCATAACTTGATTTCACGCACCGGAGTTGACGATATCCGCTCCCTGGTGACCACACTGATTCAGACCGACCGCTTCGGGACCAGCATCGCGCAGGCGTTGCGGGTGCATTCGGATTCATTGCGCACGGAGCGCCGGCAACGGGCCGAGGAAGCAGCCGCCAAAACTACGATCAAAATGGTCGTCCCCCTAGCTTTGTTCATCTTGCCTTCCATCCTTGTGGTCACCATTGGACCGGCCCTGATTCAGCTGTATCGAACGTTAGCGCCTGGCGCGGCGCGCTAGGATATTGCAGGGAGTTGTTATGCCGGTACCGGGTCCAACAGGCTTTGCCTTCAATCGCACGCGGCGTTCCTACCTCGCGACAGAGCTTCGTGTGGCGGAAACGCACTGGTCGCGCTTCCGCGGATTGATGATGTCGGACCGGAGCACTTTCGGTGAGGGGCAAGGACTATGGATTGTGCCTTCGCATGGCGTACACACCTTCGCTATGCGCTTCCCGATCGACGTGGTTTACCTGAACGCCGATAAAATCGTGGTTTATATGAAGCAGAACCTTCAACCCTGGCGGGTGGCGGCGGTGCGGCATCAGGCTGCGTCGGTTCTCGAGTTGCCGGGCAGCGCGCTGGGGCCGACGGGAACCAGCGTGGGAGACGAGATCGAAATCGTGTTGGGAAAAAAGGCAGCGGAGGTGGCGTCTTGAGCGAAGAGACTACGACCACACTTCTGCTGGATCCGGTTCTTGAAGTGAAAGACGAGGGGCCGAATTTTCTTATCGATTGGCCATCGCCCTGGGAAGATTTCCGCAGCAATATCAGTCCGGCGATGACGAAGTCGCAGGCGCGGCTAGCGGGCGAAGCGCACGGCGGGTTGTTTCCTTATAAGGGAATGTCCGCGGCGGTTGCCCTCGACATACTGCTGATCTTTTTGTCGATTTATGTGCCGATCAAGCTGGATCAGATGCATCCGCACATCAATGACGCGCGGCCCAAGCTGGAGGTGATCTATTACTCCGGGCCGGAATTGCCGCAGACCGAAGATTTGGGCGGAGCAGAAACGGGCAAGACGGGAGCATCTGGCGGAGATGAAGCGCGGCATCCTACGCAAACGATTCGCGTGGCTCGCGGCACCTCGGCTACAGATCGCGTAGTCGACGCGCCGAGCTTGAAGCTTCCGCATTCCAACACCGAGGTGGCTAATCTCCTGGCGCTGGCCGCGAATCCCGGACCGCCGCCGACCGAAGGATTGAAATCGACGCGCTCCCTTCAGTTGCCGCAGGACGTCGTAGCGCCCGCGCCGGATGTTCAGCGCGACCGTATGCAATCCGCGCCTTCGCTGACCGCAGGCGTAGTTGCGCCCACACAAAATTCGCCACAGCGCGATTTGCGGGCCGCTCCGTCGTTGACGGCTGGGGTTGTCGCGCCGGCGCAGGTTTCTCCGCAGAGACAGTTACAGACAACGCCGTCGATGGAGAGTCGCGTGGTTGCGCCGACACCTGGAATCGCGCAGCGCGATATCACGATGCAGGTGCCGGGATCGCATCCGGTGCAGGTGGTGCCGCCTCCGGTTTCCGCGCCGGAACAATTTTCCAATCAGCAGGCGCGGTTGACGCTTCCTGCTTCGGCGGTGGTTGCGCCTGCGCCGCAGATCAGCCGCGAAGTTTCTACTGGGCCGGGATATGGACCGGGGCAGTTGCAGCGGCAGGTGGTGCCGCCCCCGGTGCAGATGGCCGGCGGTTCTCCGCGGGCGGGAAACGGGCAAGGGCTGGGCGGTGGCGTCGATGTGGTGCCGCCTCCAGTCCAGTTGTCAGGTGGCGCGACACAGCGCGCGGGAATGGGTGGCGGCCTGGGTGGTGGGACTAGCGTGGTACCGCCTCCGGTGGATGCGGGCGGCGGGAGGATGGGACAGCAGGTTTCTGGTGGACTGGGCGGTGGCATAGCCGTAGTGCCTCCTGCGCCCTCCGTAGCTGGCGGAGTCGCTGGAGGAACGGGTAGCGGAAGCCGTGGCAATGGACGTGGCACATTTGGCGACCTCGGAGATGTGGCAGCGCCTCCGGCGGGCGGCAACGGAGATGGAAAGGGCGTGGTCGTCTCGAAGCAGCCGGGAACAGAAAAGGGTATTCCAGGGGGCGGACCGGGAGCGCTGGCAATGTCCCCCACAGGCGGAACCAAGGCTGGCGTTGGAGGATCTGGCGGCGGCGAGGGACTGGGTCGCGGAGACGGACCGGGTGGCGGATTTACTGGGGCAGGGCCGGGGGCGGGAAAGACCGGCGCGGGCAAAGGCGCGGAGTTGAACGCAAAGAGCGGGATTTCGCCTTATCCGGGGCCGGGCGGCTCGGGAACGGCTACCAGCGGCACGCCTGCGGTGCCGGGAGTTTCGGTGCGCGGCGGAAACAACATTGTGAAACTACCAAGTTTCTCCGACGGCGGAGCCAGCGAGCCTACGACGCCAGGACGCACGACTAAGGGCAAAGGAAATGACGGACCGGGAATCACAGTTGTGGCGTCGGCGCGGTCGGGTGGAGCGTTCAACTTTTACGGGGTGCTGAAAGGCGACAAGGTTTATACGATCTACATCGATACGAACCTGGGGCCGGCGGTGTTGCAGTTTGCCGATCCGTCGTCGGCGGCGCACCCTTACGCGGTCGACCTGAAATCTCCACAGCCGATCCGCGCGGAGCTGCCCGGCGGCCTGGCGCATACGCGGCTGGTAATTGCGTGCGTGCTCGACAAATCGGGCGAGCTGACGGGCATGCAAGTTCTGGAGCCCGGCGATGCGGCGATGACCAGCAAAGTTTTGGCATCGTTGCCGCGGTGGAAATTTCAGCCGGCTACGCGCGATGGCAGGCCGGTGGAGGTCAGTGCCATCCTCGGATTCAACATCAATACCGACGACCGGTATTAGAGATCGTCGTCTTCTTCGGTTAGTTCTCCTGGGGCAGGTTCCTGCAAAACCAGATTCGCCGCTTCGACGTCTTCCCTTCTTACTTTGAGTTTTATTCCGCCGACCAGGTTGGAGATGAACCAGTCCATGCGGACGATGTTTTCGTCTCCGAGAAACGAATCGATTTCGGCGGAGTCTAGTAATCCCTTGGCAAGAATGGCTTCGGGCACGTCGCGGAACTGGCGGATTGTCACAAGATCCTGGTATTCGATCTGGGTGGTTTCCTCGGAGACCTTCATGGGCGGCAGGTTTCTGCGAGCAAGTTCGGCGGTCAGGGTTTCGCGGCCGACATCGCTAAGCGAATAGCCTTCCGCCGCGATCTCCTGGAGTTCTTCATCGGTTTTTTGCGAGTACAGGTCGGTAAGGCGCTGGCGTTCGTCCACGATCACTCCTTGTTGAAAGCCTTTGCATCTTACGCTTTCGGTTTCACGAGAAGCTAGAAGCTGGCAGCGGTTTTTGTGGGAAGAGCGTAGAGAGAGATGTGATCGCCGTCCAGGACTGCCAATTGGGTTCCGTCGGCGGAAAGGGCGAACGTCTGCAGGGTCGGTAGTGGCGCGGGAATATTTACCGTCAGCAACCTGCGCCCATTGATTGAACCGTAGACACCCACGTTCTGACTCTTCAGGTCGGGCGCATGAAATGTGTCGTTCGCCATTCTTGGCTTGGCTACTTTGGCGACTCCGATCGCGAAAGTTGCCCCCGCGGCGCTCCCGCTGGCGAATTGTTCAAGTTCGTCGGATGTAGACTTTCCTTTTAGCACGGTCTTGCCGTCGGCTCCCAGAACGCGATACCAGCGGCCGTATGCTTCCATATCGCAACCAACTACAAACAGCAAATTTGGCGGCAAGCTACTGGCCTGGGGACGGCAGGCAGACGTCATCTTTGCGAGGACACGCTGCTCGCCATTCCAGTTGGTGTCAACAATCCGCCAGCGAGTACCTCCTGCATTTAGTGTCTGCACCTCGCCATCTTCGAGAAGTATCGGTTGTTGGGCGAGCGAAGATCGATTTACGCTGATCACGGTCTTGAACGCCGCATCGAGCACCCGAACGTTGACATCTTCTTCCGGTTCCTGATCTCCGGCCGCGCGCAACTGGCGGTGTACTTCCTCGGAGTGGCGTTCATGGATGACACCGATCGCGATGTAATTTCCTGAAGGCGATGGACGCACGAACGCGAGAGGTCCATCCAGAGTGAGCGATTGTTCGAGCTTCAAACTGGGTCCGTATAACTTCAACTCACGACCAGCGTGGACTATGACCTTTTGGGATCCGATGACCCAGAGATATTGTTCGTCATCGGGGACTCGCCACTCGACGATCTTCTTCACCTTCGAAGTATTCAGGTCGATCAGCGCGCCGCGGATCAGACGAACCGTGCGCGCATCGGCCTCCAATCCGGGTCTCGCAACCAGCGTATGCGGGTTAAAGGTCACCAGCAATTGGTCGGGTGCCAGGTACGTGATGGCCGCTTCGTGGTCGAAGCGGGACATCTCTTTGGTTGGCGGAGGAGGAAGCCCCAATTTTTTTATGGGAAGGTTCAACGCGGAACGTGCGGTGCTCTCAGAGTCGGGAAGAGCAATACTGCATGCGGGCGATGTGCAGACTTCTGTTTCGTCGATCAGCGGCTCTGGCGGCCTCGGCATGGCGGCAGGAACCGTGGGTTTCACATAAGCCATCACCCTTGTGTTCGTCACCAGAATCATCTGGGTTGCTTCTTCCAGATTGAGGTTGTTACGAGTAGAAGAAATAACTGAGCTTCCGTCGGGCCCGGAAGCGACAGACAGCTTAACCCCGTCGATTCCGACCACATCTCCAGGCTTAAGTCCTGGCGGAACCTGTTCTTTGCGCATCGGTTCGGTGATGCGCGTAGGCAATACCTGACTGGGCCGGAACACGTCATGGCCGGGATCGTGACGCTCCAGGTATCCGTGTTGAATGGATCCTAGTTGCGAACTGAGCGCCAATCTATCGTAGGCAGAAGATTCGTTTCCTGGCTCACGCTTTCGTAAAGCAGCCAGCGTAAGAGAAAACGGCGTCATCTCAATTCCGTCGCATTCCGCGCCGTCGAATTGCACGGCAACCTCCGAGGTTTTCGAAGACTTTGACCGCGGAGTTTGAGCGGCCACGTGTCCCCGGAGGATGGCGCCCTCGCGTAGAGAGCAATCAGTGCCCTGCCATGCGACTTGCACTTTGGCGAAAACAAGGTCTCCGGTCTTGACGCGGCCTGCCTGTAAAGCGTGGACTAGTTTTGCTTGTATGGGAAGGTGAGGTGGTTCAGCGGCCGAACAAAGAAGGGGACACAACAGGAGGGCGGCAAGATGGATTCGGCGAGCGATCATGCACTCCTACAGCAAAGCCAGACGAGGCCAATATACAACAGAGGAACGAGGGAGGCATCGAGAATTCGCGGAACTCAACATCACATTCAGCATGCGTTATGGGCCTGCTTTCGACGATAAAATATTGCATTGCGGAGAGACAGCTAATGTTCGGATGGAAGATGACGAGTCACAAGACGCGAGAGCCGGAGAAAGTAACCACTGGACGCTTTGAGATTGAACAGGATGGCGCAGTGGCGTACCTCGAATACACCCTGACTGACCATGTGCTGGGGTTAATTCATTCCGAGGTTCCGGACAAATTGCGTGGGCGGGGACTGGCTGCGTCTTTGGCGGAGACGGCCCTTCAATGGGCGCGGGAGAACCATCGCAAGGTGGATGTAGTTTGTCCGTTGGTGTTGGATTACATTGCGAAGCATCCGGAATATTCCGATTTGGTGATGTAGGCGGTTGAGGTTTAATCTTTCGCCCGCGTTCGGTTTCGGTTTTCTTGGGGGATCGAATTGATTACTGCGGCGGGGCGGGATCGTTTGTGCCCCGGCGATGGTGATGGCGCGGAGACATGTCGGGTTCCGCTTGGGCGTTGTTATCGCCGTTTTCGGCAGGCGCAGGGTCAGCGGCGAGATCCGGGTTGGGCTGCTCATCGACTGCTGGCGTTTCGGGTTCGAGTGGTGGAGCGGGTTCGGTGCTGTCCGGGGGCGGTTCAACGAACGCTGGCTGCTGATTGGCAATCGCTGGTACCGAGGCAGGCGCGCCATCCCGTGGCGTGAGCATCACGCTGCGAAGTTGCGATGGGTCGTTGTCGGCACCGACCATTACGAAATTGAAGTGCGATCCGTTTAGGAGCGCCGCCATCACTTCGCGCGGCGGCGCTGGGCCGATTGTGCCGAAAACCTGCTCTTGCACAGCCGATGGCGGAATCGCGATATCGGCTCCGGTGCGGCGGCGCACTTCGGTGAGAACTTCGGCGAGCGTGGCCCGGTCCGAGAAAATCTTTAACTTTCCATTCTTAAAATCTACCGACATACGCGGCGGAGGCGGAGCCACGGGAACCTGGGCCGCAGGAGCAGGCGGCGCGGTAAATGCATTCGAGGGCTGCGGGGACGCAGGATTCATTCCCGGCCGCGTCGCCGATGCCACTTGCCGTGGAGCTTGACCAGCAGGAACCGGTGCAGCCGTAAAGGAGTTCACCGGGCGCGTTGAAACCGGCGTCACGGCAGGCTTCGGCGTTGAGGCCACCTGGTTGGGGCCGCCGTTAAGTTTCAAAACTATGGTCGATCCCGATGGAACGATCTCGTAGGGCTGGGGCGCTTCGAGGTCCACCACAATCCGCGTGACCGGCGGATTGGAGGCGAACAGTCCTACGCGCACACCTTTGATTTTTCCGCGATTGATACTGAGGTTGTGCAGATCTTTGCCGGGCGTGGAGTTCGGAAAATCGATGACCAGGCGGTCTGGACCGGTTACCACCTGCGCTTCCGGCTTAACCGGACCGCTGGCGCTTATCTCAACCTGAACGCTGTCGCCGTTGGGGAAAGCCGTTACCCGACGCACCGTGGTCTGGGCCGTGGCCAAGACACACGACAACCCTAAAACACCGAACACGGCGATACGGGGGACTGTCACTACCTCAATTCTAGCAGTCTGAGCGGGCGCGAGTTGTAATCTGAAGACTTAGTACCACCGAATTTTCGGGGTGAAAGGGCCAGTTTGGGATGGGAAGAACTTGTATTGGGCAATCGGGTAATTTTGTAAATTGAAGGTGGGGTCTATTTCTTTTCGAAAAGGACTGCTACTACATCTTTATGGCGGACGGCCCATTGAGGGTTGATTTCCAGAAGGTTGTCCAGCGAGGATCCAGCCGGAAGGATTGCCCAGCGGACTTTTTGGGCGGCTAGCAGTTCGTTCCAACCTGGTTCCACACGAATCGTCTTTAAGTATTGTCTTAGAAAATCGTCGCCGTAGAGGTCGTGGCGGTCATCCACAATTACTTTGTTTTTCGGATAGAGACGGTAGATGAGGTACCCGCCCCAGTCGTCGGGACAAAAGACGGGGTCAGTGATGTTTTGCTGCGCGATGTAGTCGACGCCTTGGACAGGGAATTTGTTATCAGGGAAGGCGGCATGGATGGAACCGACTCGCCAAAACAGAATAATCACCATCAGCGCCGGCCAGATGTGGCCGCGGGAGCGCAATTCCATTTGGGTAATGCGTACGGAGAATGCCGCCCAGCGTGATTGGTTCAGCGCCCGCGAGAGGACAGGCGCGGCAATAAAGGTGAGCAGGATGGATGAGACCGGCAGATTGCGCGAGGCGAACAGTCCGCTGTAGGCGGCAAACAGCAAGACCAAAATTCGTGATGCTTGAATCTGTTCTTTTCTCACCGCTACGGCGACCATCGACAAGAGCAGCAAAACCGCGAAACCTTGCTGCGCTACTCCGTGGAAGTTCGGCGACGAAAATTCGTCGATATGGTTCATCAAGAAACGGTCGGTCAGATAACGGTAAATGTGAAGATGGAGCTGGTAGCCGTAGGGATTGATAAAACTGGCAAAGAAACTCAGGGTAGTGACTATCGCGATGGTCTTTGCCGATTTTGATTTCTTGAATATTGCTGCGACAAGGTAAATTCCAAGCAATACGAATCCCACGACGAAGCCGCCGTGCACATTCACCCACAGGACCGTGAGAAGCGGTAGCCAGTAGAGGCGTCGGGGCCTGGAGTCACTTTCCGCCGAATCCAGCAGCCAGAACCAGATTACCGTGAACAGCCAGCTGAAAACATGCGGCCGGGCAAGGAAGTGGATGGTCGATGCTCCCGCCGCCAGCATGGTGAAGAGCGTCGCAATGGGAAGGGTTGCGCCGTAGACAATCGCCAGCCGCAAGACCAACCCAAAAACCAGGGCGATCCCGAGAGCCGTCAGCAGGACGACGCCGTTCAGCCCCGAGTGGCCATGAATGGCGGCGATGGCCGCGTCGTAGAGCCACTCCCAGGCGTACCAGGGCTGTCCGCCAACACTGGCGGAGAATGGGTCGGCACGGGTCACCGCGTGGTTTTGCAGGACCAATTCCCCGTTGCGGATGTGCCAGCCTGTTCCCGCATCACCCAACAAGCGTGGAGAAAGAACTCCGACGCTTAGCGATAGCAGCAGCACGATGAAAATGAGGTCAGTCGCCGAGGGCAACGCTAATCGCACCCAGACATGTTAGCTGAAACGCCATGACATACGTAGCGGCAGGTGTCCTCACCTGCCAGGCACAGGCCTTAAGGTCTGTGGTGGGCAGGTGGGGACACCTGCCGCTACGCATTCCACGCTACAGCCCGATCACCGCGACCAGTTCTTTTACCGCGTCCGCGCTCTTGTCGAGTGCGGCCTTTTCTTCGGCGGTCAGCTTGATCTCGATGATCTGCTCAATTCCCTTTTCGCCGAGCTTTACGGGAACTCCGACGTAAAGTCCCTTGATTCCGTATTCACCTTCGAGATAGGCAGCGCAGGGCAGAATCTTCTTCTTGTCTTTGAGAATTGCCTCGACCATTTCAGCGACTGCGGCCGAAGGAGCGTAATATGCGCTGCCCGTCTTCAGATACTTCACGATTTCTGCGCCGCCGTCACGGGTGCGCTGGATCAGCGACTCGAGTCGGCCCTTCTCAATCAATTCCGTGATCGGAATTCCGGCGACGGTCGAATACCGGGCCAGCGGAACCATGGTGTCGCCGTGTCCGCCGAGGACGAATGCAGTGACGTTCTCGACGCTAACTTTCAGTTCGTCGGCGATGAAAGCGCGGAAACGGGCGGAGTCGAGCACTCCGGCCATGCCAATCACGCGTTCGCGAGGAATTCCGGCCATCTTATAGGCCGCCTGCGCCATGGCATCCAGCGGATTGGAAACGATGATCAGGATGCACTTCGGCGAATGCTGCATCACTTTGCTGACCACGTCTTTCATGATCTTGTGGTTGGTGTTGAGCAGGTCGTCTCGGCTCATGCCCGGCTTGCGCGGGATACCGGCGGTAATGACGACGATGTCGGAGTTGGCGGTATCGGCGTAATCGTTGGTGCCGATGACGTATGAATCGCGCTTCTCGATCGGCATGGCTTCCAGCAGATCGAGCGCTTTTCCCTGGGGCACGCCTTCGACAATGTCGATGAGAACAACGTCAGCCAATTCTTTGGAGGCAATCCAATGGGCGGCGGTCGCACCCACATTTCCCGAACCTACGATACTTACTTTCTTACGCATGATTTCCCTTTCGTTGGAAAGTTTCAGGCCACAGATCTTCACGAATCTAAAACCTGCTTAAGGATTTATCCGTGCGAAATCCGGGCGTGTATTTATGCGGGCGTCAATACCGCCGCGTTCATGTTGTCGATAATGTAGCCGGCAAATTCGCTGGTCTTTACCTTGGTTGCGCCTTCCATCAGGCGCTCGAAGTCGTAAGTGACCTTCTTCTGCTCGATGGTGGTTTCGAGACCGCGTTCGATCAGGTCAGCGGCCTCATTCCATCCCAGGAAGCGGAACATCATCACTCCGGATAGAATCACCGATCCGGGATTGATGACGTCTTTATCCGCATACTTCGGCGCAGTTCCGTGGGTGGCTTCGAAAATCGCGTAACCGTCGCCAATATTTGCGCCGGGAGCGATACCGAGACCTCCGACCTGCGCGGCACAAGCGTCAGAAATGTAGTCGCCGTTCAGATTAGTTGTCGCCAGAACGGAATATTCATCCGCCCGCGTCACCACTTGCTGGAAGATGGAATCGGCAATGCGGTCGTTAATCATTACTTTTTTCTTCCACGCGCCTTTGCCGTGCGTGGAGTAGATCGCGTCGAGCACGCTCTTCACTTCCTGGTAGACGCCCTTACGGAATTCCTCTGGCGCGTACTCCAACCCGGGTTCGATCTGCGCCGCGTTTTCTTCCACCGTCATGTTCGGATTCTTGTCTTTATTGTCAATGATCCAGCTCTCGCGCTCGGTCACGACCTTGTCGCGGAATTCCTTGGTGGCGAGGTCGTATCCCCATTTGCGGAACGCCCCTTCGGTGAATTTCTGGATATTGCCTTTGTGCACCAGCGTCACCGACTTACGGCCTTCGGCGATCGCATGCTGGATGGCCATTCGCACCAGGCGATTGGTTCCGGTGATGGAAATCGGCTTGATGCCCACGCCGGAATCCAGGCGAATTTGTTTCTTGCCGCCCTTGAGCATGTCTTTGTTGAGGAATTCAATCAAGCGCGCAGCGTCGGCGCTTCCCTGCTCCCACTCGACGCCGGCGTACACGTCTTCGGTGTTCTCGCGGAAGATCACGATGTCCATGCGCTCGGGATGCTTCACCGGCGATGGCGTTCCTTTGTAATACTTCACCGGACGAATGCAGGAATAAAGATCGAGCACCTGCCGCAGGGTCACGTTGAGGGAACGGATTCCGCCGCCCACGGGCGTGGTCAGAGGTCCCTTTATCGCCGCACGAAAATCCCGAATCGCGGTAACCGTGTCGTCGGGCAGCCAGGTATCGAATTTGGCCTTGGCTTTTTCTCCGGCGAATACTTCGTACCAGACCACGCGCCGCTTGCCCTTGTAAGCCTTCTCGACCGCCGCGTCGAAAACCCGTTGCGAAGCCTTCCAGATGTCCCGCCCAGTGCCGTCTCCCTCGATGAAGGGAATGATCGGATTATCCGGCACCTGATACTCGCCATTGCTGTAGGTGATCGTGCCACCTTTTGGAACCGGGACACCGTTGTACGAAGCCGCCATCATCTTCCTCCGCTGTTTGAATGGAAACGTTAATTATAAAGGGTGCGGAATGGGCGCTGGGCGCGCGGGGATAGAAAGGGTTGTCGATTGTGGACACTCGAACGTAATCTGACGAAGCGTGGGGGTGTCCTCTAGAATGACGAAATGCGTCGATCCTGGTGGTTGCTGGGAATTTTGAGTGTTTGCATGACTGCGGTAGCGCAGGAACCGGCCACCCCGCCAGCAGCGCCTTCGGCCTCCGCGGTACGAGAGGCTCAAACCCACCGCTTCTTCGACCGTGAAAATATTCTGTTGTTCTCCGGCGTCGCGGTCTTTCGGGGACTGGACTATGCCTCTACCCGCAACATGCAGGCCCGCGGGCGCGAAGAGATATTGCTACCGGATGACGTGGTGAACAATTCAGCGGCCTTTGCTGCGGTCGAGGCCGGCGGTACAGTGGCTTCGATGGGAATTTCCTACCTTTTGCATCGTACGGGACACCACAAACTCGAGCGCTGGATGTCGATTGGACACATCGGTGTGACCGGGTTCGGCGTGGCCCGGAACTACTCCCTGAAGTCGATGCATCCGTAAATTCGTCAATTCGACGGAACTTTCTCCGATGGAAAGCGTAATATCCTATGGAAATTACTTCGTTGAGGTGTGTTTATGCTCGCTCATGCCTGCAAACTAGCGATTTTGTCCGGTCTGGTACTGACGGCCTCTTTTACCTTCGCCGAGAACCACGACCGGTTTCAGAGCAACTACGACATCCGAATCGATGCTTCGGACAAGGCCAACGACGTAACCTGCATTAACTGCTCGATCTACGTCGCAGGCGAGGTTGCAGGGGACGTCACAGCAATTGATGGCAATGTGGTTATGGAAAACGGCGCGCACGTGCATGGCGATACCACGGCGATTCTCGGGAATGTCCGCCTCAGCGCCAACACCAGTGCCGATCAGGACGTC
>DATBAT010000343.1:0-13847 GCA_036271375.1 Terriglobales bacterium | reverse complement strand
GATCGTATTCGGCGTAACCGTCCGCCAGAATGTCTTCGATTCCAGAGAGATAATTTCGAGGGCGTCTTCGAGCGAAACGCCATTCAACTCGATCGCAATACGCCGCGAAGTGTAATCGGGATCGAAAAGCACATTGATCCCGGCCAATTTCCCGACAGTCTCATAGAGACCCTTGGTGTCCTGCGTGGCTTTAATGGTGATGGGAACGTTCGAGATAGGAGTGAGGTCAACCGGGCCGGCGGCATTCTCTACGCGCTTTGACAGCGAGTTGGATTTTGGTGCCGAAGCCCGTGGGACGGGCGATGACGCCTCATCCATCATGCGCTGCGTGCGCTTGATTTCCTGCCGCGCAATCGAACTGGAAGGATCGATTTCCGCAGCCTTCTGAAACTCGGCCAGCGCCTCTTCCATCTTGCCTGCCTCGCGCAGAAGTTGCCCGCGATGGACGTGCGACGCTCCTGCCAGAAAGCGCATCCGCTCGAATCCCTGGCGGTAGAGCAAATCTTTGGGTTTCAGGTCAAAGGCCTGTTTGTAGTCCTCGAAGGCCTGTTCATAGTTTTGCCGCGCTTCCGCGTCCTGGCCTTGTTTATAGAGCGTCTTGGCCTTGTCGGCGAGGACGGGTAGGGTAGCGGCCGCGACGAGCACCAAAATGGCCGCCGGGCGGGTCAGGCGTGTCATCAAATATTCCTCAAATCCTTAATCGGGGGCGCGCCAGGCCCCTTCTTTGGCTTGCTTCGGATATAGAGCGGATGGCGTAATTGTAACATCGTGAATACAGCTTACTAGCTTCATCAGCCAACGCTGCTTACTCTCGTAAGTCTTAGCCCCAATAGAGTTACCCCACCTTTCGTGTTCCGAGAGAGGCGCTCTGAGCTATTGCAACTCGGTAACCGATCATGCGGCATAATGCTTACTTTGAGGTAACCTATTCTCTATGGCGCGGCAACAAAGTCACCAGACCAGCCCAAATCCGGAAAAGAACGCTCCCCGCGACCCTACCGCCGCAGGAAAGCGTGACGCCGCTGTAAATAGGATCGCTTCACACAACTACTTCTTGCTGGAAAAATTTGAGACCGGAGTAGTTTTAAGCGGCACCGAGGTAAAATCCGTTCGCGAAGGCCTCACCAACCTCAAAGATTCCTACGGACTGGTCAAAGACGGTGAGATTTTTCTGTTGAATTGCCACATCGGCCCCTATACCCACGGCAACATCTTCAACCACGAGCCTCTCCGCACCCGTAAGTTGCTGATGCATAAAGAAGAAATCAAAAAGCTGATCGGGAAGACCCAGCAAAAGGGACTCACGCTGATTCCCACCCGGATGTACTTCAAGAATGGCAAAGTAAAGGTTGAGGTTGCGCTGGCAAAAGGTAAACAGCTATGGGACAAGCGCGAAACTGAACGCCGCAGGACGGCCGACAAGGAAGCCCGCGACGCCGTCGCCAGATCAAGAAAAACCTAGACTCGGGCCGAAGCCACGTTCTCCCGGCGGGGTGGTTTTAGACCGTCCGTCCTTCCAGCGAAGTATTTGGTCTGCGCTTCTGCCGGATCAAGAATCGCAATTTCCGAAAAGCCCATCTCTGTTAGCCGTGTGATCAACTCGTGCCGGTCGAAATGGGTTCGCCAAGGCTCGCCCATGGAACCGGCCGCGGCAGCCAGAATCTCGCGCCGGGCCGCCTCTGCGGCGTCGAGTGCAGAATCAGGTTGAGAGAAGGTGAAAACTATCTCGCTTCCCTTCGGAAACGACGCCACCACGCGGAATACCTCGTAGGCCGCTTCTTCCGTCAGATAGACCAAAACTCCCAGGCAGGAAAAGAACGCCGGACGGCTGAAATCCAAGCTGCTGGCAGCCAAGCCATCCTTTAGAGAGACATGTTCGAAGTCGATGGAAACAAACTCGACGTTAGGCGGAATTTTAATCCCTTTGGCGCCGAGCAGATCCCGCTTGGCCCGCTGGCTGGACGGATGGTCAACCTCGAAGATGCGAAGATTTCTCGCCCATTCCGGCTGCCGGTAAGCAAAAGTATCGTAGCCGGCGCCCAGAACCACAAACTGATCGACGCCCGACTCGGCCAAGCGGTCTTCTGCATAGCGGCTGCGCAGCAGAACGTGCGACCGCATTCCCCTCAGCCAAGGCGCGGCCAACACCTCCGGATGTGCCCGAATCCTGTCGAGCACTTCCGTATCGAGTAATCGCAGGACAACCGGATCATGCAAAATCTTGGGTTCGCCATCGATCAACTGATGCGCAGCCCGCAACTCAGCCACCCGCATGGCCGTCGAACTGGAATTCCGCTCCGCCATTGACCGGAAGTTCACCAACTAAGAACTAGGAACCGTAAACTTGAAACTAAATTTCCAACCTGGCTTTTAGTTCCGCACCGAAGCAAGCAGCATTTCAACTTCATCCCGCTGTTCCCTGGTTAAAGGGAGCAAAGGCGACCGGGGCATCCCGCCAAAATATCCGTTGAAGTCCATGGAGTATTTGATTCCTGGAATCCCAAACTCCGAGGCGATTCGCACTGCCGCCTTGGTGATGCGCTCCTGCTTTTCGCGCGCCAAAGCATGGTCGCCTTCTTTCCAAGCTGCGTAAATTTCGTAGCACGCGGTAGGTGCGGGATTGGCAAAGCCCAACACAGCCCCGACAGCGCCGGCCTGTAGCGATGGCTCTAGCTTCTGCGCCGCTCCGACCAGTACCTGAAAGCCAACTTCCTTCTTGCGCGTCTTTACTCCGCCGATCACGCTCACTGAAGACGACGAGGCCGGCAACTCCACTCCCGTCAGTTGCACCAGCCTGCTCTCGGCGGCCTTTATCATTCGCGGCGTAACTGCTTCGAAGGTTTCGGTAACCGTGGCGGTGTGCTTGATGTGCCGTGTTCCCTCCACCAGCTTGCGGACTTTTTCCACGTCGCCGCTCGACTCTTTCAACCCCACGATATTCGGATGCCCCGCCAACTCGATAATCACCTCCGCCGGCAAATCGTAAGCGGTACACGGCGGGACACTATAAAGAAGCACCGGCAGCGGCGACTGATCGGCCACCGTGCGGTAAAAATTCAACATGTTGGCGGGTTTCATCTGATTGCGGTAGTAGTGAGGGGTGCGCACCAGCGCGAGGTCGTATCCTACCGACGCTGCGTATTCCGTCATTTTCAACGTCTCGCGTACCGACTCAGCCCCGGTCCCCGCCAGCAAAACTTTGTTGGGAGCGGCAGCGTCCCGGGCCGCTTTCAGCACATCGCGACGCTCTTCATCGGATAGCATCACGACTTCCCCGGTCGATCCCAATACCACCAAGCCCGTCACCGGCGTCCGCGAATAGCGTTCGACATTGCTTTCGAGTTTCTTGAAATAAACTCTTCCATCCGGATAAAACGGCGTGGTCACCGGCGGCAAAATGCCTTGTAACAACATGGTTCCTGAGTTCATAGCGGGCTTTTAGCTTATCAGCTTCGCGTGTTTAAATGAGTTGACTCGAGCCCAGTGAAAACTCTTTCGCATTTTCGTTTTGGGTTGGCGCTCGCGTTGCTCTCTGTTCTGCTTTTCACCTCCTACGCCGCTGACGAAAAGAAGATTTCCATCTACTCCAACGTCGCCAACTACACCCTGCCGGTCATTGAGCGCGACGGCCATGACTACGTCAGCTTTCTCGAAGTCCTTGATCCGCTGGGAAATGTCAGCGCACAAACACAAAATACCCGCTGGACCATCCGCTACAACAACTCTTCCGCGGAATTCAACGATGGAAAAACCCAGGTCCAGGTCAAAGGACAGCGCTTCGAGATGCCGAATCGTTTCATGCTGGAGAATGGACGCGGCTTGGTACCGGTCTCAGCGTTAGGTGCGGTAATGCCGCGCATTCTCGGCGGCCCGGTGGCCGTTCACGAAAGCGCGCGCCGCGTCTTCATCGGCGGAGTCTCCGTACACTTCACCGCGCAGATGGCGAAACCCGATCCGCCAACGCTGGTGATGAACTTTACGAATTCTGTCAGCCCGATGATTTCCACCGAACCCGGAAAGCTGGTAATGACATTCACCCGCGATCCGTTGATCCCCCCGCCAACCCAGCAAATGGGCTTCGACAACAAGGGAATTCCCTCGGTGACGTTAAACGAAAGCAACGGTTCTGTGCTGGTCACCGTGAACGGCACGGGGTCGCTCTTCGCCAGTTTCAGCAACGGCGGACGGACGATCACCGTCACCGGTCCAAGCCAAACTGCTGCAGCGCCGTCAACCACCACGGCAACGGCTACTCCGCCTGTACCAGCTCCGCCCACCGCCCAAACTCCTCTGGCGCAAGCGACGGCACCGCTCGTCGCGCCGACTGCTCCGCCTTCGCCGGTACGCTACTTCGCGGTCATTGATCCTAGCCACGGCGGCGACGACCGCGGCGCAGCGCTGAGTGACAAACTCGGCGAGAAGGAAGTAACGCTGGCTTTCGCGCGACGTTTGAAGCAGGACTTGCAAGCGCAAGGAATGCCTGCCTTGCTCCTGCGCGACGGGGACATTCCACTGACGCTTGACCAGCGGGCTCAGATTGCGAATCATGCACATCCCGCGATTTTCATTTCCATTCACGCCAGTTCGCAGGGCACGGGCGTGCGACTCTATACGTCTCTGATTCCAGGCGAAGGCGAAAACAGCGGCATGTTCGCTGACTGGAACACCGCACAAACCTTTTTTTTACCGCTGAGCCGCGCCTTTGCGACTGCGCTCGGCAGCGAGATTGAAAAGAAGAGAATCGAGGCCCGCGTCCTGGTTGCTCCATTGCGGCCGCTCAACAACATCACTCGCCCCGCGATCTCTATCGAACTGGCGCCGCCCTCGACCGGACTTGCAAACCTAAACTCGCCCGCCTACCACGAGCTGGTCTCCACCAGCGTTGCCGCGGCGGTGCTTTCCATGCGCAGCCAGTTGGACGCCGGCCGATGATTCCCCGCCAAACTATCCTCTGGCTGGTCTTTCTGACCCTGATCGCCGTCGCCATCGGCGTGCTCGCCTGGCAGATGAGTGTGAATTCCAGTCCCAGCAACTCCGCAGTCGTCGACAATCGGCCGGTGGCCGCGCCGGTGGCCGGCCCGCGCGAACTGGTCAACCTTTATGTGGCATACGACGACCCCGGTGTGTTGCGTTCGACGGCGGCCACTGTTCCGTTGCCCGGCGAGCGTCAACAGCGTGCTCAGGAACTGCTGCATGCGTTGCTCTCTATCTATCTGGCAAGATCATCGCCGCATCCGTTAGCGGCTGAGGCTGACATTCGCAGCGTGTATCTGATCGATCCTGGAATCGCGGTCATCGACATCAACGCCGCCTTCGCCAACGGACACCGCTCGGGCGTGTTGGTGGAAGAACTCACCATCGCTTCGCTGGTCGAAACGTTGGTGGAAAATGTTCCCGGAATTTCACGCGTGAAAATTCTGGTGGAAGGCAAGGAACGCGAAACTCTTGCCGGCCACGCCGACCTCACCAACTTCTACGATGTTTCCGTCGTCGGCCAACTCGCCGCCCAGCTCGAAGAGAAACAATAGCTTTCGTTTAGAATCGACCCCTATGTTTTATCGCTCCGATAGCCGTCTTCCCAATCAGCTTCGTCCCGTAACCATCACCCCTGAATTCATCAGCACCGCCGAAGGTTCCGTCCTTATCGAAGTAGGCAACACCCGAGTCATTTGCACCGCATCTATCGAAGAGACCGTTCCCTCCTTCATGCGAAACCAGGGCAAAGGCTGGATCTCCAGCGAATACGCCATGCTGCCTCGCGCCACCCTGACTCGCAGCCCACGCGAAGTAAGCCGTGGCCGGCAGAGCGGACGCACCCACGAAATTCAACGTCTCATCGGACGCTCCCTGCGCGCCGTCACCGATCTCAATCAACTGGGCGAGCGCACTATTTGGATCGACTGCGACGTAATCCAGGCTGACGGCGGCACCCGGACCGCATCGATCACAGGAGCATTCGTGGCTTTGGGATTGGCCCTTCAAAAGTTGGTAGAGGCGGGAACGTTGAGTGTCGTTCCTTTGAAAGACTTTTTGGGAGCGATCAGCGTGGGAATCGTCGACGGAGAAATTCTGCTCGACCTCTGCTATGAAGAAGATTCGCGCGCCGACGTCGACATGAATTTCGTGATGACCTCAGCGCAAAAACTGGTGGAAGTCCAGGCCACCGCCGAGCACCAGACCTACGACGACGAGCAGCTCACGAAGATGATCGGGCTGGCGCGCCAGGGAGTGCAGGCGTTGATCGTGCAGCAAAGAAAAATCCTCAGCAACCTGACGCTAAAGCAATAGCCACGGATTTTCACGGATTAGAGCGCGCCACGATCCGGCTACTTGTCGTCCAACAAAGGCGCTAGCAGTTCGTGCTTTCCCTCCGCGAATGGATTTACCACCGTAACTCCATTCCACGTGAACCCTGATTGCAAATCTTCGGAGAGTAGGACCCGGCATCCCGCGGCGGATGCCGCCGACAGAATCACAGCATCCCAAATGCTGAGTTTGTGATGGACTGCCAGATCGATGGCGGTGAAGAGAATTGCCGGTGAGGTTTCAACCATCGGGAAAGCATCTTGCCAGCTCAGGATTGCGGCCCTCGCCCGCTGCGATGACCATCCAGCTTTGCGGACAAGCACTTGGAAAAGTTCTCCCAGCGTTTGCACCGGCAAAAATGTACTCTCGTCAGGAAGTCGCCCAACAATCCCTAACGCGGCCTTCTTCTTGGACTCCCCGTTGACGCCTTCCGCGTACACCAACACGTTCGTGTCGATAGCAACTCTCATTAGATATCGTACAAATCTTCGCGATTCCAACGACCCACGTTTGTCACCTTCTGTGACTTTAGCCGGGCCATAAGGGAGGCCTTGGCAGTCGAAGCGGATCGGTCACCAGTGACCGGAGCCAGCCGTGCGACGGGTCTGCCGTGGCTCGTTACCACGTAACTCTGACCCTGCTTCACGTCCCGAAGCAATCGCGAGAATTGCCGGTTGGCATCAGCGGCAGAGATCACCTTTTCCATAGTAGTTATATTATCTACTTTTTGCGAAAGGCGTCAACACGGCACTTAGCATTCAGCACTTAGCATTCAGTCCTCTCCGAGTTTGTACCTGTCGCCGGTAAAAGCCCCGAACCGGCTGAATGCTGAGTGCTAATTGCTGAATGCTGCCTTGAGCACCACCCCACAACCATTTACAATACCCCCGTCCCACCTGACAAACTTTGCGAGTAACAGGACTCACTCGTTTTCCCATTCCACTCACTCAACTGGAGGATTTATGAAGCTCACCCCTGGAAAGCTAGCCGGACTGAAGAATGTGTCCAACGCCCGCGGCGTCATCGCCGCCGCCGCCATGGACCAGCGCGGCTCGCTCCAGAAATCTCTCGCCAAAGAAAAGGGCGGGGAAGTCACCGACGCCATGATGGAAGAATTCAAGTCGCTGGTCACCGAGGTGCTCACCCCTCATGCCAGCGCCATCCTGCTTGATCCCGAGTGGGGATTGCCCGCCTCCAAAAAGCGCGCGAAGAATTCCGGCCTGCTGCTGGCCTATGAAAAAACCGGATACGACAAGACCGGCCCCGGCCGCCTCGGCGATCTGCTCGACGACTGGTCGGTGAAGCGCCTGAAGGAAGCTGGCGCGGACTGCATCAAGATTCTGCTCTACTACACGCCCTTCGATCCCAAGGAAGTCAACCACAAGAAACACGCCTGGATCGAGCGTCTCGGCGACGAGTGCCGCGCCAACGACATTCCCTTCTTCCTCGAGTTCGTCGGCTACGACGAAGGAGCAGATGAAAAAGGTGTCGAATACGCCAAGAAAAAGCCGCAGATCGTCACCGAGGCCATGAAGGAGTTCAGTAAAGACCGCTACGGCGTCGATGTGTTGAAGGTCGAAATTCCCGTCAACACCAAATGCGTGGAAGGGATCAAAGCCTTCGGCGGACAGAAAGCCTACTCCAAGCAGGAAGCCATCGATCTGTTCCACAAAGCGGCCGCTGCTACTAATAAGCCGTTCATCTATCTCTCCGCCGGAGTCAGCAACGCCGAGTTCACCGAATCGCTGGCGCTGGCCGCCGACGCCGGAGTGAAATTTAACGGCGTGCTCTGCGGACGCGCCACCTGGAAAGAAGGTATCCCGATCTATGCAAAGCAGGGCGCCGATGCATTCCGCAAGTGGCTCGAAACCGAAGGCGTGAAGAACATCGAAAACGTCAACGACAGCATCAAGTCCGCAACCTCGTGGCACGGGATTTACGACGTCTAAACTAAAAAAGGCAGCCCGTAAGGGCTGCCTTTCTAACAACCACAAGTCCCTAGAACCGGAAGTGCGGCCCGAAACTGACGCGAATGTTGTTCCGCGCGCCGTTGTCGAAGTAGATCTCATCTCCAACATCCAGCCGCAATCCAATCGGCCCGATAAACCCTTCCACCCCAGCTCCTGGATAGACCGCGAACTTCGTGTCGCCGCTGGTCACGCTCCCCAACGCGCCCTGGAATCCGTTGGCGGCATTCTGGTCAGACACGCTGAAGTTGATGAATCCGGCTTTTCCGGTGACAAACAAGCGTACCGGCGAGCGGCTTCCGATCTGAAAGCGCGGTCCAAACAAAGCATGCAGCGGACGCACCCGCGTGTTCACGAATTGCGTGGTCACTCCATCCGAGAAGCTACTGGTGAAGTTGCGCTTGAAGTCATAAGCCATCTCAGCTTCCAACGCCACGTTCGGGTGAACGTTGAAGGAAGCCCGGCCGCCAATTCCAACAAAGTTAATGTTGGGGTTGGTCCGGTCGAGGCGGAAGTAATCCGCAAACACACCAACTTCGCCGTGATCATAAGACTGCGCCGTCGCTATGGAAGGGATGGCGAAGCAGAAGCCGAGTAGAGCCAGTAACAGACTGCGTTTCATACTATTGCTTTCTCCTTAAAATGGCCGCCCGAGAGTGGCTCGAACGACTTGCATGTGACGTATCCAAACGTGAAATTTGATGCCCACGCGTTGCCTATGGTTGGTGCAGACAACCCACACCTGGGGTGGACACCTGGCCTGATTTGGATCGGTTGGCGACTTACATTACGAAGGTGCCGTCCTGAGTCCAGAGTCGTCAAATACGACGGGGCTCCGCAACTGAATCCGCCAAGCCGGGTTAGAAGTCAACAGGGGACTCTCTAAAGGCAAGATTTGACGGGATTTGCCCCCTAGTTCTAAGCTTATGCGACCGCTTAGAGCTAACATGAATCCAAGACTTGCCAGCCCTGGCGCCAAGGCTGGGTTGCAACCGGCAGACCAATCGCCGCAAATCTGTACAACGAAATAATGTTAGCCGCGCATCTGACTATGTGCGGCCTCAAAAGGCCTTTTGACGACCGCTAGAAAAATTAAGAACAAAGATCTCAGCGAAGCTGAGGCAATTGAGCGAGCCAAGCAGGGCGACGCGGAAGCGTTTGAACTCCTGTACGACTTGCACAAGCGCCGGGTTTATTCGCTGTGTCTGCGGATGACGGCCAATACGGCAGAAGCCGAAGACCTCACCCAGGAAGCTTTCTTGCAGTTGTTCCGCAAGATCGCAACGTTCCGCGGGGAGTCGGCATTCTCCACTTGGCTGCATCGCATGGCGGTCAATGTAGTTTTAATGCGGCTGCGTAAGAAGGGGCTGCCGCTGGTTCCGCTCGATGATCCTATCGAGTCGGAAGAAGAAGCCCCGAAGAAAGAACTGGGCGCGGTGGATCCAGCCCTCGCCGGTTCGGTGGACCGGATGGAGTTGCAGCGTGCGGTAGAGGCCCTGCCCCCCGGTTACCGCTCGATTTTTGTGTTGCATGATGTGGAAGGCTACGAACACAACGAAATTGCCGATTTAGTGGGTTGTTCGATCGGTAACAGCAAGTCGCAGTTGCATAAGGCGCGTATGAAACTTCGTGAGCTCCTGAAGACGAGCAGAGCCGAAAAGGCCAAAAAGCCGTGGGGAGCCAAGTGACAATGGGGGGCGTTGGGAGAGAGTTAGCATGACCTGCACTGAGTTCCAGGAAATCCTGCCCGAAGTGGTTGAGGGCGTGCGTAATATCGACCAGGAATCACATCTCAAGACCTGTTCGAATTGTTTGGATCTGGTCGCCGATCTGGAAGTCATCTTCCGGGAAGCTCGTAATTTAGAAGGCCTTTACGAACCCAGTCCTCGGGTTTGGAACACCATCGAAAGCACCCTCCGGCAGGAAGGCATTATTCGTGATGCCCACAGCAGTCCGGCCTTGGTGCCTCCCTTTCGGCGGCGCTGGGCCTCTGCCTGGTTAATGGCGCCAGCGGGCGCACTTGCTCTGCTGGCTTTCACCTTCTTCTATCAGCGTCAAGGGCACACCGATCTCGTAGCCACGCAAGGTACGGTCGAGGTGATGCCCCGGCAAAACTCTGAAGACGGGCTGATGCTTCAGCAGGCCAGCTTCTCCACTCCGGCAGTACGGCAGACTTACGAAGCCAGCCTCCGGGATGTCGATGCTTACATAAAAGACGCCGAGGCCTCCGCCAAACAGGACCCCAATGACGAAGAAGCGCAACTGTCATTGATGAACGCATATCAACAAAGATCGATGGTCTACGAGATGGCCATGGACCGGTCTCTGCCATAATGGCAATGGGCCACGCAGTAACGGTATCAGTTACCGGGAGAGCAATCATGGAAAGCAGTCAGCGCGCCGCTAAATTAGCTCTGGTCGTCATCGTCGGAGCCACAACTCTGGTCTACGGCGAGACGCGCAAGGAATTCCACTACGTCGTGGGACCGAACGCCAGCATCTCGGTCATCAACCAGTACGGCCCTATCTCTGTAAAGCCCAGCGGCGGTAATCAGGTAATTTTGAACGCCGTGCTGCATTCTGATAAAGCCGAAATCGATCAGCGGCAGAGCGGCAACCGGTTGGATATTGTTTCCCATTTACTGGACGGCGCCGATGCGCAGAGCGGACAGGTTGACTACGAGATTCTGGTTCCCGCCGACGCCAGCCTCACCCTTCACACCAGCACCGGAGCAATACACGCGGAAAAACTTCATGGCGATCTGACGCTGGAAGGCGCCAGCGCAGCGGTGGACGTACGCGACATAACCGATGCTCACGTGCATGTGAAAACCATGAACGGCGCGGTGACCCTGGCCAACATCACCAATGGTCATGTGGAAATTGCGTCGATTAGCGGCGACGTAGTGCTGAAGTCGGTAAGCGGCACCCTGGTCGATGTAAGTTCGACTACCGGCAAAATCACCTACGACGGAGATTTCGGTTCCGCCGGACGTTATCAACTAAGCAGTCATACCGGAGATATCGAAGCCGTGGCGCCCGCCCGCGCTTCTATCGATGTGCAAGCCAGGTCGGTAAAAGGTTCGGTCGAGAATGACTTCGCCCTCGAACCCGAGCACACCAACTTTGTGGTCAAGGCAGGGAGTGCCTTCGCAGGCACCCTCGGTAAGGCCGCATCCTCAGTTAAGTTGTTTACTTTCAGTGGTAAAATCCATCTCAAGCAACGCTAAAAATCTACTGGGCGGCGCAAGCCGCCTGGGTTAGTCCGCTTAAAGCATGACAACCCATTCGGGGCCGCAAGCCGGCCCGAAAACGCCTGCACGTCAGTCAGCATCCACGGTGCGGGCGATTTTCTTGGTGGGCTTCATGGGGGCGGGCAAAACCAGTGTCGGCAAAGCGCTGGGACGCCGCCTGGCTTGGCCGTTTGAAGACCTCGACGACCGCATCCAGGACCGCGAGAAACGCTCCGTCGAACAGATCTTTCGCGAGTCGGGCGAGAAGGCTTTCCGTCAGGTCGAGACCGATGCTCTGCGCGAAGTGCTCGACGCGCTGGGTTCTGATCCGCGTGTGATTGCTTTGGGTGGGGGCGCATTCGTGCAACCGGAGAACGCTTTCCTTCTGCAACGCGAGGATGTGGCGACGATTTTCCTCGATGGCCCGGTAGAGGAACTGTTCCGGCGCTGCAACAAGCAACAGGTGGACCGCCCGCTGCGCGGGACTCTCGATCAGTTTCAAAAGCTCTACGAGTCCAGACGGCCGTTGTACAGCAAAGCGTCAATACAGCTCGATACCAGCGGCAAGGACGTGGAAGCCGTAGCCGAAGAAGTTTCGCGAATCCTGGCAATTCCGCAAAAAGATTGAGGAGTGGGCTATGAAACCTAGAAATCTGATTGCTCTTTTATCGTTATTGGTTTTTCTGGTCGCAACCGCCACGGCCAAGGAAAAAGACAAAGCCCCCGGAGACACGGTCGATGCCGGTTCTTTTGGCATTTTCGTGGGCAGCAAGCGGGTCGCCACCGAAACCTTTACTGTCACCCAGCAAAAAACCGGGATCAGCATGACGTCTTCCCAACTCAAGGAAGAAGGCAGCGCCAATCCCACGCAGCGCAGCGAGATGCAGGTGAGCTCCCAGGGCGCGCTGGTTCGCTATGAATGGCATGAGCTTTCCCCCGGCAAGAGCGAACTGACGCTAGAGCCTAACAACGAGTTCCTGGTTGAAAAAGTCATCGAGAATCCGGGAGAAAAGGCCAAAGAAAAGCCATTCTTAATGCCAAACACGTCGGTCATCATCGACAATAACTTTTTCGTGCATCGCGAAATCCTGGCGTGGAAATATATGGCCTCAAGCTGCCCGACGGATAAGGGACAAATGAAGTGCGGCCCAGCCACCTTTGGCGCGATCATTCCTCAGGAGCGCGACTCGGTAAGGGTCGCGGTCACGCCCGTCGCGGAAGAAAAGGTAACGATAAACGGTAGCGACCGCAACTTACTGCATCTGAGCATGAAGGTCGAAGATGCCGACTGGGACCTCTGGCTCGATCCGCAGGATCACTTCAAGCTGATCCGCGTGGACAAGACGGGCGAGAACATTCAGATCGTGCGCGACTAGTTTCAGGAAAGCGGTAGGGCCTCAATGTCTCTGATCGATGTGCGTACGGTTCGCGTGTTGTTCACGGCGATGTTGTTCGCCGTCGTACTCAGCTTTCTGTATGCCGCCCGGCAGACGCTGATGGCATTCCTCTTCGCGATCTTTTTCGCCTACCTGATGGATCCTTCCGTGTCCCGGGTCGAAAAAGTGCTGCATAGCCGGGCCCGCGCCGTCGGCGTGATCTATTTGCTGCTGATCGTCATTCTTGGAACATTCTTCTTCTTCGTGGGACCGCAAATTGGCCGCCAGGCACAGCATCTGGGCGCATCCGTACCGCCGCTTCTAAGGAATATCGGGACCGGAAACATCGCTTACGATATCGGCTTCGAACGCGGCTGGAGCACCGAAACCCGTGAGCAGGTAAAAATCTTCCTGGCGGATCATCGCGACACCATGGCTGCCCTGGCCCAGGGCGCCGGCGTCAAAGTCGCCGAAGTTGCCAAGCAAGCGTGGCTGCTGATCCTGGTCCCGATCCTCGCCGCATTTTTCCTCAACGACGGCCGCCAGTTCGGAGAGGTCGTTTTGACCTTCGCAGGGCCGCGCCCGCAACGTGAACTGGTAGAAGGCGTCTTGCAAGACATGAACCAGATGTTGGCGCATTTCATCCGCGCCCAATTAACTCTCGCTGGGTTGTCAGTCCTGGCCTATTGTTCGTTCCTTGGCGCCATGCGCGTGGAAAACTGGCTGGTGCTGGGCATAGCCGGTGGCATGATGGAATTTATTCCAGTCGTAGGGCCGCTAGTCGCCGGGGTGATGATCATTGGCGTAGCGCTGCTGGAAGGCTATCGCCATTGGTTCATCGTCCTGATCTTCCTCGGCATCTGGCGACTGATTCAGGACTACATCGTCTCTCCCCGAATCATGGGCCGCAGCATGGAGTTGCATCCGCTGGCCGCTATCTTTGGCGTCTTGGCCGGAGCGGAAAT
>DATBAT010000342.1:0-3204 GCA_036271375.1 Terriglobales bacterium | reverse complement strand
CGACGACAGTCACAAAGATTCCGTCTCTCCGCAGAACCCGCCTGCCTGCCTCCTCGACCTGTCGACCGCCGACAAAATCCAGAACACCGTCGATTTGCGTTTTTGTCCTGTTCAAAAGTGCGCAATCCCACGCTTCCTTTTTGTAGTCGACGACGAGGGAGCAGCCTAGCTCGTAGGCACGCTGAATATTGGTGGACCCGCAGACACCAATTACTTCCGCACCTGCCTGGGATGTTAGTTGCACGGCCATGCTGCCGATGCCGCCGGTCGCTCCAACGACGACAATCCGAGCCCCGGGCCGAGGGTTCAGAGCACGAACCGCGTATAACGCCACCAGTCCGGAAATTCCGCTTGCCGCGGCAGTTTCAAATGACAGATCATGCGGCTTGCTCGTAAGCCAACGTTCGTCAACGGCGCAATATTCTTCCCAGGCGCCCCGTCTGTGAAAGGGCATCTGCACGCCGAAGACGGCCTGCCCGACCCGGAATGAGCGGACGTTATCGCCCACTTCGGTGACTATCCCTGCCAGATCGCTTCCAGGAATCACCGGCCGCGCGCAGCTTGGCCGTGGGCCAATAGGTATACCTCCGTAGAAGCTTCCCTCCGCCACGTGCAGGTCGTCAATGTTGATCGTCGAGGCAAAGACCCTTACCAGGACCTCGCGCCTGCGGGGTCGCGGCGGATCAACGTCCAGCACCTGGATGGCTTCCGCGAGTGTTCCGGGCGAAGGTCGGTGCGTTAGCCCTAAGGCGCGCATACACTCTTGCGATTCAGCAACTCCGGCAAACGTTTCGCATCTATTTTTCAGGCTGTTGGACGGAATCCTGGCGGATGTGGCCGTGAGCACACAAACGGCTCCATTTGTTTCGGCCAGTCGATTGCTGCGCTTCCATCGACGCCGCGGAAAGATGCTGCGGATGGGAATGATGGAAGTTTTGCGAGTTGCTTCGATAGCGTTTCTGGCCCTCTCGCTCTTCTGCGCGCTCATCATTGCTGGCGACGTTCTTAACGGCCATCGGCAGCCGATGGCAATTATGAATTGGGTATGGCCCATCACAGGGTTGTGGGCTGGACCACTTGGCCTTTGGGCATACTTTCGTTTAGGGCGTTCGGGCGGAGCTGAAACCAGTATGACGCAGGAAACCAGGAAGAAAACCGGAAAGCCCTCCTGGAGGCAAGTTACCGTCGGCGATCTCCACTGCGCGGCAGGTTGTACAATTGGCGATTTTGCCGGCGAGTGGATCGCTTTCCTGACGGGCTTCACGTTGGCGGGTTCCGCGTTGTGGTCTGATTATTTGCTCGATTTTGTGCTCGCGTATGCTGCCGGAATAGTGTTTCAATATTTTGCTATAGCGCCGATGAAACATCTTCACGGATGGCAGGGGATACTGGCAGCGATGAAGGCCGACACTGTGTCATTGATTGCATTTGAAGTTGGCATGTTTTCCTGGATGGCGTTCACTCACAAGATCTTCGGAAAACCATTGGCGCCTACCGCACCTACCTACTGGTTCATGATGCAAGTAGCGATGGGAATCGGCTTTTTAACCGCGTATCCGGCGAATTTATGGTTGATCAACAAAGGCCTGAAAGAGCGTATGTAGGCCAAGCAGCCACCGTGAAACGGGCGATATTGCGTACTCATCCGACCTCGAATGTCTTGACGGACCAAAGCATCGACCAACTGAACTTCCATCTGTACGATTCGACCGTTAGATTTGGGTTGATTGCGTTATTTCTGGGATGTTTGAGCCAGCGGCTTTGCATTTCTGCCGGTACACCGTCCCTCACTGCTGAGGAGATCATTCGGAAATCGGTGGAGGCAAATGAACAAGACTGGCAGGCGGCACGCGAATATTCGTATTCGGAGACCACGCGAGATTTGCACGGATCGAAGACGAAACGTGTAATTCTGCTCTTCGGCTCTCCCTATGAAAGACTGCTGAAGGTGAACGGAAAAATTCTTTCGCCCAAAGATGAGGAAAGGGAGGAGCGCAATTTCGCCGCGGCTGTCGCCCGACGGCGCTCTGAATCTCGCAAAGAGCGGGAAGACCGGATCGCCTCCTACATCAAGGATCGGCAAGGCGACCATCTCATGATGGCGCAGCTTACGTCCGCGTTTTCTTTCAGGCTGCTCGGCGAGAAACGGCTCAGTGGAAGAAGCGTCTATACTCTACGCGCGTCGCGAAGGTCCGGATATCAGCCACCCAACATGGACTCTCGTGTCCTGCTCGGCATGGAAGGCGATTTATTCATTGATAAGAGTTCCTTCCAATGGGTCAGGGTATTTGCCAAGGTGATTTCGCCGGTAAGCATCGGAGGCTTTATGGCCTCGGTCCAGCCTGGCACCTATTTTGAACTGGAGAAAATGCCGGTGCGCAATGACATTTGGCTTCCGAAACATTTTCGCGTGCAGTCTCAAAGCAAGATCCTCATGCTCTTCGCTCATAAGACGGACGAGGAAGACGTGTTCTTCGATTACACTTTGACGCCGTCACCATACCGTTAGGTGGCCGGAACGGGCACTGAAGTGCTCGACCGTAGATGAAAGGCAGTCTACATTTCATGCCGAAAACGGTAGCCGACCTGTTAGTTGAAAGATTGATCGCGTGGAACGTCGAAGTGATCTTCGGGTTTCCGGGCGATGGCGTAAACGGAATATTCGGGGCTCTGAGGACGCACAAGGATAAGATCCGTTTTATCCAGGTGCGCCATGAAGAAGCTGCGGCGTTCGCGGCCTGCGGCTATGCCAAGTTCACCGGTCGCCTGGGAGTGTGCATCGCAACTTCCGGACCCGGCGGCATTCATCTTCTGAACGGTCTTTACGACGCCAAGTGCGACGGCCAGCCTGTTCTGGCGATTACCGGACACACTTTCCACGATCTGATTGGCACTCATTATCAGCAGGACGTGGATTTAGACAAGGTCTTCATGGATGTGGCCGCCTATAACCAGAGAGTGATGGGTCCGGCTCATGTCGTGAATGTCGTGGACGAGGCGATAAAGACTTCTCTTGCGAGGCGAACTGTTTCTCATATCACCATCCCAAAGGACATCCAGGACTGGCCTGAAACGAAGGGAGCACGCTCCTCGGCCAACATTGCCGAGCACAGCAGCGATTTGTTCTCCGCTGCCCATCCGGTGCCCCCTGAACACGCATTGCGTCGGGCTGCGGATCTGATCAACGCCGGGAAGAAAGTCGCC
>DATBAT010000341.1:0-7120 GCA_036271375.1 Terriglobales bacterium | reverse complement strand
TTCAGTCCTGCCATTAAGGTGATGTTGCAATGATGGTGAAAGCCCCGCCGCTGGCGGGGCTTTTGCTTTTTTGGAACTGTCCATTTTCCTGAAAATCTTCTCCCGATTGCCGTTTCGAACGAGCTGGTTTTGTGCGGAGGGACTTTACGACAGCTTGATACCGAGATGTCGCTGTTAAGCCTATTTGCTACTAGCACTATGCTCTTACTATCGCCCGCAAAGATGGCCGCGCATCTTAAGGGGCATCCTGCCCGTCACCCTCAACTCCACAGCAGTTCATGCTATTCTGCGCTCAACTCTCTTCCCAGGAACTTAAGGTGCTGGCGGAACTGCGGCTCGAAAATTACGCGGTCATCGACAACGTGGCGGTGGAGTTCGCCCCGGGGTTGAACCTGCTGACCGGCGAGACGGGCTCGGGCAAATCTATATTGATTGATGCGCTCTCATTGCTGCTGGGCGATAAGGCCTCGGCAGATGTAATTCGCTCCGGCGCGGAGCGGGCTGTGATCTCCGCTGTGTTTGAGGTCGAGGCCGGGGCGGAGAAGCTGGTGGCGCAGATCCTCGAGACCAATGGTATAGACAACGAAGACGACTCGGTAATCCTGCGGCGCGAAATTGCGGCGGGTGGCAAGGGCCGGGTGTTCGTGAACAATCAGCCGGCTACAGTTTCTGTCTTGCGGCAGCTGGCGCCGTATCTCGCCAGTATCCACGCGCAAAACGAGTCGTTGCAATCATTCGATGGTGCGGCGCGTCTGGGCCTGCTGGATAGCTTTGCTGGCACTCCGCTTGATGCCGTGAGCGCCGCTTTCGCGAAATGGAAAGCTGTAGCTAATCGCATCGCGGAGTTGGAGCGCGACGAGCAAGATCGCCTGCGCTTGCTCGATCTGTGGAGTTTTCAGAAGCGCGAAATCGAAGACGGCAAGCTCAAGCCCGGAGAGGATGTCGAGCTTGAAACCGAAAAACGCGTGCTGGCCAACGCGGAGAAAATTTACAACGCGGCCATGAACGCATTCGATCTTTTATATGAGGGCACTTCGTCAACCTCGTCCTCATTGCGGGCGGCGCAAAAACATCTCGAAGAGCTGGTGAAGTACGAGCCTAAGTTTCAGGAGGCGCTAGCGGCGATGGATACGGCGCGCATTAGCGTGGAGGATGTGGGCGCCAGTCTGCGCGATTATGCGGGGGGAATAGAGGCTTCTCCTGAACATCTGGCGGAAGTGGAAGATCGGCTTGCGTCGATTGACCGGCTCAAACGGAAATACGGCCCGACGCTCGGTGACGTGATCAGCTTTGGTGCGAACGTCAGCCGCAAAGTTTCCGAGATGGAGAACAAGGACGAAGCGCTGCGAATGTTGAAAGCGGAGCAGGCGCGAGCTGGGGAAGAATATCTGCGGGCGGCGCGGGTGATTTCTAAGAAACGATACGAAGCCGCCAAGAAATTAGAGAAACTGGTCGAGTCCGAGATCAACGACCTGGCAATGAAGACGCGCTTTCACGTGGAGTTGACGGGCAGTGACGAAGAAACAAATTGGACAGAGTTCGGTTTCGATCAGGTGCTGTACATGATCGCGACTAACGCCGGCGAACCGTTGCGTCGGCTGGAGCAGGTGGCATCCGGTGGAGAGCTTTCGCGCGTGATGCTGGCTCTGAAGGCCAGTATCGAGAGCGCTGGCCCGGCTCGAAAGAAAAGCGCCGGTGCCCAGCGTACTCTCGTTTTCGACGAAGTGGATACCGGCGTTGGAGGGCGCGCGGCTGAAGCTGTCGGCAAGAAGTTGAAGGCTTTGTCGAGAGGGAACCAGGTGTTGTGCATTACACACCTGCCGCAGATCGCGACCTTCGCTGACCATCATTATTTGATTGAAAAGAAAGATTCGGCGGGGCGAACGCGGACTTCGGTACGGTTGATTACCGGCGAGGATCGGACGGAAGAAGTGGCTCGCATGCTAAGCGGCGCCAAGCTAACCGATACCTCGCGGAAGCATGCGGAGCAGATGATCAAGGCCAACGCGTAGTGGCCTCGCTTCGCATCGGCTGACCGGTGAGACACCCTTCGACTTCGCTCAGGGCAGGCTCTGTCGCTCCGTGTTTATCTTGGCTCTACTACTGAAGTGGTTGGCCTGGGATGTAGCCGCTGCGGGTTCTCACCGTCAGCGGGCCTAGTCCTTGGGCGATGGCGTTCACCCTTACATTACGGTATCCACCGCCAGCGTTCGGGTTGTTGGATTTATATCCAATGATGAATTGGCTGCGGATGTCGCGAGCGATGGCGCGGCTGATGCCGGCAATTTCATCGAGCGTCTGCGGGAAAAAGGCTACGCCACCCGTGCTCTCGGCCAGAGCGGCCAGAGGATCGTGTCCGGGATGTGTGTCGTCCGCCCCGACAATGCCGATCGCGTAGAGCGTCGGTCCGTTTTGTTGCTGAAGTTTGGCGGCGGCCTCACGCAGTGTTTCCTGGCTGGCGTTGTCCTGTCCGTCGGTGATCACTAACAACACTTTCTTTTCCAGACGGGCGCTGCCTTTCAGGTGAGCGGCAGACGCTACGATCGCGTCGTAAAGGGCGGTCTTGCCTTTCATAGTGCTCTGCTGAAGGGCCGAGCGGACCAGGCTTGCATTCGAAGTGAAGTCCTGATCCAGGTAGTAATCTTCGCCGAAGTTGACGACAAAAACCTCGTCATCGGGATTGCTGTCGTGTACCAGGTTCAAAACGGCTTGGTTGACCTTGGCGCGCTTCTCGCGCATCGATCCGGAATTATCGACCACGATACCGATCGACACGGGAACATCCTCGCGGCGGAACGAGGTCACAACCTGCGGTTTGCCGTCTTCAAAGACTGAAAAATTCCCGCGTTGAAGACCCGTGACCAGACGGCGGTCTGCGTCAACTACCGTCGCGTGCAAGGTGACTTCCTGCACTTGCTTTCTGAAAACGAAGACGCCGGCATCGTTTGCTGGCTCCGCTTGATCGACGTTCTGGGCGGCGTCGGCCGCTGGCACCGGTTGACTTAAGTTTGGAGTCGCCTGAACGCCGGCGGGCGATTCACTGAATGTTGGAGTCTCTTGAAGGGCAGCAGGTGGTTGACTAACCGGCGGCGCCGGCTGAGTGATGACCACTGCGGGCTGGTTCGTATTGGGACTCGGTCGGCTCGCGACAGGAAATTGATTTGAACTCGGGGGCGGCTGAGTCACTACCGCAGGCTGGTTCGCATTCGGATTGGGCCTGCTGGCGACTGGGAACTGGTTGGAACCCGGCGCCGGCTGTGTCACGACCGTGGGTTGATTTGCATTTGGATTCGGTCGAGTTGCTACAGGAAATTGGTTGGAACCCGGCGCCGGCTGTGTCACGACTGTGGGTTGATTTCCGTTGGGATTCGGTCGAGTCGCAACGGGAAACTGGTTTGAACCCGGCGGCGGCTGAGTCACGACCGCTGGCTGGTTCGCATTCGGATTGGGCCTACTCGCGACCGGGAACTGGTTGGAACCCGGCGCCGGCTGTGTCACGACTGTGGGTTGATTTCCGTTGGGATTCGGTCGAGTTGCTACAGGAAATTGGTTGGAACCCGGCGCCGGTTGTGTCACGACTGTGGGTTGGTTCGCGTTGGGACTCGGTCGGCTTGCCACGGGAAATTGATTCGAACTCGGCGGCGGCTGGGTTACCACTGCAGGCTGGTTCGCGTTGGGACTCGGTCTGCTCGCAACGGGAAACTGGTTCGAACTTGGCGGCGGCTGAGTCACTACCGTGGGCTGGTTAGCATTAGGACTTGATCGAGTCGCAACCGGAAGATGGCTTGAATTCGGCGGTGGCTGGGTCACCGCGGGCTGATTCGGATTTGGTGTCGAACGCGTGGCCACAGGAAGCTGATTCGAATTCGGCGGCGGCTGCGTCACCACCGCGGGCTGATTCGCATTCGGGCTTGGCCTGGTCGCGACCGGAAGATGACTGGCGCTCGGAGCCGGTTCCGTAGCGGGCGTAGTTGGTCGATTGCTGGTTGCCGACGGCGGCTTAGGAACAACGTTCGGTGGGGGACCAGTCGGCGCAGGCGGACGTGGAACCACAGACGAGCGCGGTGGCTGCATGGGTTCGTCCTGCGAAATTGCTGGCAGGGCGAAGGCCAGAACGCATGCGACCAGAACAAAGCGGGTGGAATTCAGAATCATCTGTAGCGACTATTTGATGCAGCAGAACTAGTTTACGTTGATCTTCGTAGAATAGTCAGCCTCAATTTAAGTACGCTTAAAGGAAGCGCTGGATCCACAGGACTTACGGGGCGGGTAACAATTAAGATACCCGTGGATTTGGAGGAAAAAGTGAAAAAATTTGCATTGATGTTGCAGCTATTCGCGTTGGCCTCAGCGGCTTGGGGCTCGACGCTCAAATTTAAGAACGGTACGCAAATCAGTGGAACCCTGATTTCTGAGACTGCTACGTCGGTTGTAGTTCGCGATAGCACAGGTACGGAGCGAACGTTCGATAAAGGCGAGATTCAGGGGATCGACTTTTCCGACAGCGATGCCAGCAGTTATAAATCGGTCCCGTTAAAGCCCGGCACGTCGATGACGGTCCCGAGCGGCACGGAAATCTCCGTGCGTACCAACGACAAGATCGATTCATCCGTTGCCACAGAGGGGCAGACGTTTTCGGCTGTGATTGCTGCCGACGTCACGGGAACTTCTGGCGAAGTCTTAATCCCCAAGGGAGCGGACGCGAACCTTGTTCTGAAACAGCTTTCCGGCGGAGACGCGACGGGAAGTCCGCAACTGATTCTGGACTTGCAATCCATTAAAATTAGCGGTCGCGAGTACGACGTGAGTACGACCGATCTGCAAGAAAGCAATAACAAGGGACTGGGCAAGAACAAACGTACCGCTACCATGGTCGGAGGCGGCGCGGTGTTGGGCACCTTGCTTGGCGCCATCGCTGGTGGTGGCAAAGGCGCAGCAATTGGCGCGGTCAGCGGAGCGGCGGTCGGCGGCACCGCGCAGGTTTTGACCAAAGGCAAAGAAGTGAAGGTGCCTTCGGAAACTGTGCTGACTTTTAAACTGGACGAGCCTTTGCACTTGGATCCCGCAAAATAATCACGCGTTACTATTCGCTCAATTGGAATTGCGGGCGGGTCAAGGCGTCCGGGCTCGCAGCGCTGGGTGTGGCTCTGGGGATTGGTCGGACTGTTCCTTCTGGGCCGTGGAATTGAGCCAGGCATTCCGCGATGATCTCTGGGCGGTCCAGCATTACGAAGTGGCGCGCTTTTTGCAGATGGACTAATTGTGCTCCGGGAATATCGCTGGCTAGCCGGTCGCCGAATTTCATGGCCTGAAAGGGATCCTCTTCACCGCAGATTATTAGGCTGGGGACTCTTAAGTGGTGCAGCAAGCCGGAAATTTCGGCGGTGTGATTCGTGTTTAACGCCGCGGTGTTTCGGATCAGTGACAGTTTCCCCACTTCGGTGGAATAGGGCGCAAGAATTCCTGTCAAAAATTCGTCGAGCGGTTGCGAGAATCCTTTTTTCAAGCCCCGGCGCAGCAGCATGTTGATTCTACGCGACGACAGCCGGCGGTGTGATTCGGGCTGGCTCAGAGGCAGCATCAGGCTGCCGGGCCACGAGTCATAGCAGACCGTATTGATCAGCGTGAGCCGTTCTACGCGTGACGGTCGTAGAGTCGCCATGCGGAGTGCCACGCCACCGCCCAGGTCGTGGCCTGCGAACGCCGCGCGGGGCAGGTTAATGGCATCCATCCATTGCTCGATGAATTCCGCCTGGCGTTCGATGGAACGGTCGAAAGTGTCGCTTTTATCCGAGTAGCCAAAGCCAGCCAGATCAGGAATCAGAACGCGGAAGCGCATCGCCAGCAAAGGAAGGACGGTCGACCAGGTGTATCCCCAGCCCGGGATGCCGTGCAATAGAACGATGGGCGGCCCGTTGCCTTCGTCGATGTAGCTGAGAAAAGAATCACCGATTTCGGCGACACGCTGCTTGCGCTGAAAATCCCGCCAGTTCATACGGCTTGCGCCTCACGCAAGGGTTGATGACGATCAGGCGCGGGGTAAGGAGAATCTTTCAACACCTGCTCGTTGAGCCAGTCGAGCAGCATAAAACTGTTGTTCAGGATCAGTGAAGGCAGCAAACTCTCAAAGCGCTCCACGATGCGGAGAATCTGTTCAGGCTCTTCCCCCGCGGCTTCGATGCTGCGAAGCGTCAGGCGAACTGGAAAGGGAAGTTCCCGGGCCAGATGAACGCTCAGTTGGCGCAGTTCTTCCGCAGCTTCGCGATAGGCCGAGAGCTTCAGTAACGGTTTCAGGCGCTGCCAGGATGAGACTAAGTATTCGGGCCAGAGCGCGAGCGTGCGATATTCGCCGAAGACTGCGGAAAGAGACATGGTGCGTTGGATGTCGTCGTAAGTCGCCTGCACGCGCTCGTCGTCATGGGGGTCGCCGGCGAATTCCATTGGGTACATCTGCCGCGGAACGCCTCTTGCAATCAGCGAAGTCGACGCCAGGTTCGCATCAGAGCGTCCGATATTTTCTCCGTGCAAGCTAATCTTCAGCGCAGAAGTCAGCAGAAGCAGCTTAGGGTTTATGTAGTGATAAAGCTTAAGGGCGCGCTGAATCTGAAAACGCTGACTCTCGCCCAACATGACCACTGGCTGTACGTGGGCTGGAAGCAAGGCTGCAGATTGCGCAGCGCGTGCCCTGAGCAGGTCGGCGCCGGTTTCGAAGTCTCTGGTCTGTAAGTTGGAATGAAGCTCATCCCAGAACAATGGGAGTATGTTGTCATACCCAGCGAGGGTGCGAAAGTTCGACGGGATCCCAGTCACCCGCAACGTCTGCTTGATCTCATGGTAGACGCGCTCGATCTCTCCCGTTGCGTTGCGTTCGGAAATAGGCTTCGGTCTAGCCATAGATACGATTCGGCTTTGATGCGACTGTCGAGGATTAGAGGTCGGTTAGGGAGATGCGGGTTGGCTGGGGTATATGTTGGGAAGCCGACATAATTTGAGGCACCGAGGTGCCGGGCTTCGGTAATTCGCCGGACATCTTCTAGCTGGCGCTGTGCAAAATCGCATGTGAGGCCTGAAACTCGCATCCTAATCAAGCTGCAAATTCCTGCGTGGAGAGTTTCGATGA
>DATBAT010000340.1:0-16707 GCA_036271375.1 Terriglobales bacterium | reverse complement strand
TATGCTGCTGGATTCCTGCGCCAGCGGCGGGCGGCGTAACGACATCGACTCGATGAAACGCGCGGTGCCCTTGACGCGCAGCGATTATCTATTGGAGCCCGACGAACCGGTGAGCCAACAGATGCAGACGCTGGGCATGGCACAGTGGATTCCCTATTTCGGCACCGGAACCAGCGGGCTCGATCCCTATGTGTTCCGCAGCCAAATGACGCCGGCGATTATCACCAGCTGGGACCTTCGCGACAAAACGCTCGACACGGACGCAATGCGGAAGCTAGTCAAACAGTGGCGGACGGTTGCCCCGAACTACTACGGCGATTTCTATCCGTTGACCGCTTACAGCTTGTCGAAAGATGTTTGGGCGGCGATGCAGTTTGACCGTCCAGATGTGGGCGAAGGGTTTGTCGAAATTTTCCGGCGGTCGCGCAGTCCGTATGAGACCGCCCGTATCAAGTTGCAAGGCCTGAATCCCGGAGCGCGTTACGTCTTTACCAATCTAGATGAGACCGGGGAGCACGAGCTTTCGGGAAAAGAGTTGATGGAACAAGGGCTTGAGGTGCAGATGAAGAGCGCGCCGGCGTCGGCCCTGTTGTCCTACAAGAGAAAATAGGAGAGTGCGATGAATCGGCGTGCGAAGACCTTGTTGTCTTTGATGGTACCGCAGCTTTGCTTGGCGACGGCTTTTGCTGCTACGCCGACCCGCGACGAACTGGCGGAGGCGAAACGCTGGGTGGCAGCGAAGTTCTCCGGCAAGGTGGACTCCGCTCCCGCGGAAAGCTATCTGACCCGGGAAGGCAAGCGCGGATCGATTGACCGCAATGGCCGCGAAGGGCGCCCGCTTCGCATCTTCAACACCAGCTATACCCGCGGTTTGTATTTGGGTGGGGCACAAGGCGTCACCGTACACCTCGCTTCTCCGGCGAAATCATTCGAGGCGGCGATCGGGCTGGATGGCTGCTACGCGAGCTGCGCTTACACCAGCACTACTCAGGAATTTAAGATTCGCGCGGGAGACAAAGATGTTTTCCCAGCGACGACGGTCAAGGTTGCGACCGCCGCTGTGCCAGTAAAAGTCGATCTTGGTGGCATCACCGAATTCACTCTGGAAAACGGACAAGACCCCGCGAAGGAGTGGTGCGGTGAGTCGGTGTGGGCGGATGCCCGCGTGACATTGAAGAATGGCAGTGTGGTTTGGCTGGGCGATCTTCCCATCGGAGAATCGGCTGGAGCGTTCACCACGGCGGTTCCATTTTCGTTTACTTACGGCGGCAAATCGTCCGCCGAGTTGCTGAAAAGTTGGGGCGGGCAACGTAGCGTTCGGCAAATCGATGAGCAACGCACGGAATACACCATTACGTTCCGCGACCCTGAAACGGGATTGTCTCTGCGATGGGTGGGAGTCGAGTATCACGATTTTCCAGTGGTGGAGTGGACGCTCTATTTCGAGAACACTGGCTCGGCGGACACCCCGATTCTAGAAAATATTCAATCGGTGGACACATGGTTCCAGCGCAATAGCGAAGGTGAGTTCCTGCTGCATCATTTCCGCGGAAGTCCGGTGATGCCTACCGACTTTGAACCTTTTGAAACCAAGCTGACTCCCAAGATGGAAAAGCATATTGCAACCTCTGGCGGGCGACCGACAGACAACGCGATGTGCTATTTCAATCTTGATCAGGCGAATAAGGGCGTGATTATGGCGCTGGGCTGGCCGGGGCAGTGGGCGGCCGATTTCGACCGTGACGATGATCGCGGCGTTCGCGTGCGGGCGGGGCAGGAGCTGACACACTTCAAGTTGCACGCGGGAGAAAAAGTGCGTTCTCCCATGACCGTGCTCATGTTCTGGAAGGGCGATTGGCTGCACGGGCAGAATGTCTGGCGTTCGTGGATGCTGACGCACAGCATGCCGCGTCCAGGAGGAAAGCAGTTGGTTCCGAAGCTCGCAGCTTCGAGCGCGCTCTGGTACGGCGAAATGTCACGGGCGGATGAAGCCAGCCAGATTCTCTTCCTTGATCGCTATAAACAGGAAAAGATCAAACTCGACTACTGGTGGATGGACGCAGGCTGGTATGTGAGCAATGGCACATGGCCGAACACCGGAACCTGGGAAATAGATGCGAAGCGGTTTCCCAATGGCTTCCGTCCGATTGACGATCACGCGCATTCGATGGGCGTGCAAGCCATTCTCTGGTTTGAATTCGAGCGCGTTACGCGCGGAAGCTGGCTGTGGGAGAAGCATCCGGAATGGCTGTTGAAAAGCGAGCAGCAAGAACAGAATGGGCAGCGGCTTTTGAACCTGGGCAATCCCGAAGTGGTGAAGTGGATTGTCGACTACCTGGACAAGTTCATCACCGAAAACGCCATCGACGTTTACCGCATTGACTTCAATATCGCGCCGCTGCCGTTCTGGCGGGAGACCGACGAAGTCGACCGGCAGGGAATTACCGAGAACAAATATGCTTCGGGCTTTCTGGATTATCTCGACCAGTTGAAACAGCGGCATCCGGAAATTCTGATCGACACCTGCGCCTCAGGCGGGCGGCGCGACGACGTGGAAACAATCCGGCGCGCCGTGCCGATGCATCGCAGCGATTACTCTTACGAGCCAGTGGGGCAGCAGAACATCACTTATGGCATGTCGTTCTGGATCCCGTACTTTGGATCTCCAAATACTTCCCGCGACAACTACGTGTTCCGCAGCGCGTGGGGGCCGCAGGTCAATCTGGGTTGGGACGTGCGGCGCAACGATCTGGATTACGACTGGATGCGGCGCGGAATAAGCGACTGGCGCGGCATCGCAGACAACTATTTCGGTGACTACTACCCTCTTACCGCTTACAACCCATCAGACGACGCGTGGATGGCGTGGCAATTTGATCGTCCGGAAACTGGTCAGGGGATGGTACAAGCCTTCCGTCGCGACAACAGTCCGTCGGATTCCGCGCAGCTGGAACTTCACAACCTGGAGCCGGACGCGCGATACGAAGTGAAGAACATCGACGTTTCGGGAACGCAAACCATCACCGGCCGCGAGCTTATGGAGAAGGGATTGAGAGTCTCCCTCCCGGAAAAACTTGGTGCCGCAGTGGTGACTTACAAGCGGCTAGGCAAGAAATAGTTATACGCACTCGAAGTTGTGCCAGTTATTTCAAAAAAGGTTGCCTCAAATCCGGCGGATCTCCCCGCCGGTAATTTTTTGTCAACGCGAGCAAACGCGTACCGGAAATTTGCTTCGACCGAATTCTCAAAATCTTGAGCCAGTCACCATCAAGTAAATGCGTAACGTAACCGTCAAAGCGGAAGAAAAATCGTCCGGTAGTGCATTTCTACTAGCTTTCGTTCACCGTATTGAACTCTCTTGACACTTAATCAAGAGGTTAACTACAAGAAGATCGCTGCATAGAAGCATCGCGTCGGCGCACGAAATAGCCCGTTGAAAAACGTTATGCCGAACGCCACGAGCAAATGAGGGGGGTAGGGACTATGGGTAGTTTTCGTAAATGTTGGTCGGTAGTCATCACGACCGCAATGATGGGGGCACTGTTCTTCTGTGGAGCGCAGTCGGCACTCGCACAAGGTAACAGCGTGGGTTCCATTCAAGGTACGGTCACCGATGCCTCGGGCGCGAGCGTCGAAGGGGTGACGGTCACCGTCACCAACTCACAGACCAACGTGAGCCAAACGGCCATCACTGGTAACGATGGCCACTATGTGGCACTCAACCTGGTGGTCAGCACGTACACCGTGAAGGCAGAAAAAACCGGTTTTGGTTCGAAGGTCACAGAAGGCATCCAGGTGAACCCTGGCAAAGGCTCCGTGGTCGATGTACAGATTGCCGTCGGCAGCGTTTCTGAAACGATCAACGTGCAAGCCGACGTAGTTCCCATCACCCAGGAAACCGCTGATCGCAGCGTGGTGCTGCAGGCGGAAACTCTCACTCGTCTGCCTCTACAAGTTTCAGGCGCCGCCCGTCAGGTCGACTCGTTTATCGCCCTCGCGCCGGGCGTCACCGGCGACACTTTCTCGGCCCGCATCAACGGCGCGCCAGATTTCAGCCAGGATTTCTACTACGACGGTATCCCTTACATGAACGCCGACGGTGGTGGCCGCCAGGAAGGTTTGGGCGCACCATTTGAATCGGTCGACGAATACGCCATCAACACTAATGCGTATTCGGCGCAGTACGGCCGCGGATCGGGACTGTTGAACTTCCACATCCGCAGCGGCACCAACCGTCTGCACGGTGGAGTTTGGGAATATTTGCGTAACGACGCGCTCGACGCGCAGGGACATCAATTCAGTGCCGGCGCTTCGAAAGCGATCGAGAAGCAGCACGAATTTGGATTCAAGTTGGGCGGTCCGGTCTACATCCCCAAAATCTACGACGGAAAAGATAAGACGTTCTTCTTCGTCAACACCGATTGGTTCAAGTTCCGCGGTGGAGCTTCCCGCCAGTCCGTGACCTTGCCCACCAGCGCCATGAGGGGCGGCGACTTCTCCGCTTTGCTGGGACCGCAACTCAACGATGCGAACGGCAATCCCGTTACCAATCCCTGCGATGGGTCGCCGGTCCTCTCAGGACAAATTTTTGATCCGTCAACCACAACCTCGGTTGGTGGACAGCCTTGCCGGACGGCATTTGCCGGCAACGTTATCCCTCTCTCCAGACTGAGCCCGTTGAGCAATCAATACCTCGGCCTGATTCCAGCAGCCGGTTCCGATGCTGTCACCGGAAACACCGCGGTAGCCGTACCCGGATCGGTGCAGAACAACCTGTTCTACCTGATGAAGATCGACCACAACTTCACCAAGAACGTAGTCCTCCACGGCTCTTACTACAAGGGACGTACCACGACCCCGGCTCCTCCGCTCATCTCCGGGCCATTGGGCACGGGAAACAACTTCAACGGTCTGGCCTGGGAACCTCGAGTCTCGGTCGACTGGAGCATTACGCCGCACCTTCTCAATCAGCTTTCCTACAGCGTGCAGTACACGGAAGGCGTCCGCATTTTCTATCCGCTGGTGCCGTCTGACTTCAGCAGCCCCATTGCAACCGCTGGCCTACCTTATCCCGCAATTGTTGTGGCGGGTGAACCGACCTACGGCGGCGGCGCTGACAACAACCAAAACAGCGGCGGTTGCTGGCCTTGCACTTTCTTCGCCGACAACCTGAAGTTTGTTAAGGGTCGTCACAACCTGACCATCGGAACGGAAATGCGTTGGGAAGATGAACGCGACGCATTCGCCCGCAACATTGGTACCTTTCAATTCGGCAACGGCCCGACATCTTTGCCGGGGTCGCCGGTTTCCGGGCAGGTAGGATTTGGTTTCGCCAGCTTCTTCCTGGGCGCCACGAATGATGTAAGCCGCACCGGCGAGGCGCCACCGCGCCTGGTCAAGACCGGCTATCGCGCGTTGTACGTGCAGGACGATTTTCACGTCAATTCAAGGTTGACCCTTAACCTGGGATTGCGTTGGGATGTTTCGCTGCCGGCCTGGAACTCGGGTGGATACTTCTCCACCTTCGATCCGACGGTGCCGAATCCTGATGCCGGCGGCCTTCTGGGCTCTCTTGTTTATGCAGGAAAGAGCGGGGGAGCTTGCATCGCGGACGGTGGAGCATCACTCTGCCGCGACAAGATCGCCAACACCTATTACAACAACTGGCAGCCGAGAGTCGGCTTCGCCTACCGGATCGGTAGCGGAGATGTACTGCGCGGCGGCTTCGGAATCACCACCATTCGCGGCGGCGCTTCCACGCTGATGGGGCCGGAAATCGCAGCCTCATTCCTCACCGGCTATCAATTCCAGGATGAGCTGTCGAGTCCCGATGGCGGCTTCTCCGTTCCCACGGCCTTGAACGGCAGCTGGGACAATGGAATTCCTGCTGTAGGGCCGACCCCGGAACGTACCCGCAGTATCGCCAACGGACAGGGCGTGCAGTACATGCGTCCGGAAGATGGCAGGACCGCTTACATCCAAAACTGGAGTTTGACCTACGAACACCAGTTGCCGTGGAAGATCGGTGCTGAAGCCAGCTACGTGGGCAGCAGCAGCGTTCACATCGGTGCCAATCTGCTCAACCCGAACCAGGTGCCGGATCAGTATCTTGCTCTGGGATCACTGTTGAGCGCGGACATCACTTCCCCCGAAGCGCAAGCGGCGGGCATTGCCCTTCCTTACGCCGGTTTCACTGGATCTGTGGCACAGGCCTTGCGCCCGTTCCCGCAGTTCCAGTACATCAGCCCCAACACCCAGAACACCGGCCACCAGAGGTACCAAGCGTTGCAATTGCGGGCGCAGAAATACTTCTCGGACGGGTTGACGTTCCTGGTCAGCTATACCCAGTCGCATACCGTGACCGACGGCGTCGATCAATTCTCAACCTTCGGAGCAGCACCGCAAGATGCGGGCAATCCGGGCGCTGAAAGCAGAGTGTTGGGCGGAACGCCGTTTGGTGGCGCAACTCCCCGCTCGCTGGCTATCGCAACCACCTACGAACTGCCAATCGGACCAGGCAAGCGTTACCTGTCTGGTCATGGAGTGGCAGGCAAAGTAGTTGGAGGATGGGGATTCGGCGCGGTGTTGCAATACCAGGCCGGTTCGCCTCTGCCGATCAGCGGCGGAAGCCAACAGCCGTTGTTCAACGGTCCGGCGCGTCCGAACATCGTATCGGGCGTGAATCCGAAACTATACGATGGTGGGAAGTTCGACCCCGCCACACAACGCTATCTAAACCAGGCAGCATTTAGCGATCCGGGAGCATTTGCCTTCGGTGATGCGCCTGCAACCCTGGCGGACGTGAGAGGATTCCCTTACTACAACGAGAACATCTCGCTGATCAAGGACACTCATATCACTGAGAGCGCAATCGTTCAGTTCCGCGCAGAAATGTTCAACGCATTCAACCGCGTGGTCTATGGCAATCCGAATACGGGATGGAGTTCTTCTCCGACTACCGCGTTTGGACAAGTCACGAGCCAGGCGAACACTCCGCGCATCATTCAATTTGGGTTGAGGGTGGACTTCTAGATCCTTCCAAAACCTAACTCGGTTTCTTTTCTCCGCATGCGATCCGATCGCATGCGGAGTTTTTCTGTTGGCGATGAATTAGCATTGAGGCAGGGAGATCATGGGATGGGAAAGCGACTGATTGCGGGCTTGGCCGCTGTGTTTTTGACCGCCGTTGCTTTTTCCCAGGAGGTGAGCGGGCGGATCCAGGCGTTGTACGCCCAGGCACAGGCGCAGGAGAAGAGCGGGCAGGTTGAGCAGTCGATCACCAGCTACCTGGAGATCGTGAAGTTTGACCCGAAGCTGGCGGCGGCGCAGAACAACCTGGGGCGACTCTATTATCAGCAAGGCCGTCTGGAAGAAGCCAGCAAGGCGCTCAGGCGGGCCTGTGAGCTAGATCCGAAGCTTGCGCCACCCCGGGCCCTGCTGGGATTTGCTTTGTTTCAGATGGGCGATTTCGAGGGAGCGCGCCGAGAACTGAAAATTGCCGTACAACTTAATCCGAAGGATGCGAATGCCCGGCTGTTTCTGGCACGCAGCCTGGTGGAACTTAAGGATCTTAAGGGTGCGCTGAAAATACTGGAGCAGCTTCAGCAGGAAGATCCCAAGAATACGGAAGCGCTTTTCACGCTCGGGAACCTCTACTCAAGTCTGGCCGAGAAGACGATAGGCAGTATTCAGACAGTTGATCCCAGTTCTTATCTGATTGAGGTGCTGCTAGGGAGCTATTCGGAAGTAAAGCAAGTATATAAGGACGCGGCGGAGCACTATAAGCGTGCCATTGAGCGGGCCCCGGACGTTCCTGACCTCTACTACCGCTACGCCCATGCGCTCTGGACGCTGGGTGACGCGCAGAATGCAGTCGCGCAATACAAGAAGGCGCTGGAGATGAATCCCTACGACTACCGGGCGGCGTGGGAAGAGGCGCGGGCGGTGCTGGCGGACAATCCCGAAGAGGCGGTGCGGCTGGCGACGCAGGCGCTGAAACTGAAACCCGATCTTGCGGAGGCGATGACCATTCGTGGGCGCGCGTTACTGGCGTTGCAGAAGCCGGAGGACGCGGTGAAAGATTTGAAGAGCGCAATAGCTTTAAACGCCGCCGACCCCACCAGCCATTTTCAGTTGGCAAGGGCTTACCGTCAGCTTGGGCTTACCCAGGAAGCGCAGAGTGAGAACGCGGCTTACGAGCGCCTTGATCAGGCTGCGCGCGCGGCGAAGGAGCAGGTTGTGGTGTCGCCACAGTAGCGGTATGCGTTTAGCCATTCTCTTTCTCGCTATTCCTTTGTCTGCTCTGGCGCAGGGCCGAAGCGCGACGGAGTTGCGTGTCGCGGATACACACCCTCAAATTGATTCGTTAGTGCGGGCGAAGCGCTGGAAGGAGCTGGCGGCGCTGACCGATGGGCTTCGCTCTGGCGATCCAAGTGATTCCAACGTTTTGTATTGGTCGGGAATTTCGCACTTGCAACTGCATGAGCCGGTTGCCGCGGTGCAGGCGCTGCGCGCTGCGGAGAAAGTTGGTTTGAATTCCGCACTCTCGCACGAAGGATTAGGGCTGGCTTACTACGACCTGAACCAGTTTGGTCTTTTTGAAGAGCAGATGAAGAAGGCGGCTGCGCTGGATCCGCGCGACGCCAAACCGGATTATTACCTGGGGTTATACCGTTGGACGATCCGCTCAGATGTAGGCGGCGCGCTGGCGTATTTTGAGAAGGCGATTGTGCTGCAGCCCGACGATTGGAAGAGTTTGTACCAGGCGGGGAACTGCGAAGAACAATTGGGCAAGCTCACCGAAGCGAAGGCACGCTACGCGCAAGCCATCGCTTTACTGGACAAAAACGGCGCGCGGTTTGGCTGGCCGTATCAAGGGATGGCGCGACTGCTGACTGATGAAGACGCCAAGGCTGCGCTTGGGTTCGCGACGAAGGCGGTGACGCTCGAGCCGGACGAGGCGTCGAATCATTTCGTTCTGGCGAATGTTTACCAGCAGCTGGGAAATCTGCCGGAGGCCACGCGCGAGTTTGAGATTGCGGTGGCGAAGAACCCCAACGATTCGAAGACGCGCTATGCGCTCTACAAACTCTACCGCCAGGCGAATGATCCACGGGCGGCGAAGGAGTTGGAGGCCTTCGGGCAGATCAAGGCGCTCTATGACAAGGATTAGGTCAGTCCTCGTGGTGGCTGTGCTGGCGGTGGTGCAGCTTCACGGGCAGTCGGATTCGTCGGCTGATCCGGGCAAAGCCGCTCAGGCGAAGTCGCAAGAGGAGTTTGATAAATATCTGGAAGTGGTTGCGGCGGGCGGGCCAGAGCAGGTGGTTGGCAAGGTGAGGGAATTTTCAGCGCAGTTCCCCCAGTCGGAATTGCTGGCCCCAGCATACCAGCTCGAAATGCACGCCTTCGAACAATTGAACGATTTCGCAGGGATGCTGGCGGCAGGTCGGAAGGCGCTGGCGGGGAACCCGGACAATGTGGGCATTCTGCTGGCGCTGGCTCCAGCCATGGCCAGCCGGGCTGCGGGACGTGCGGACAAGGTTGAACTTCTTTCGCAAGCGGAGGCTTACGCGAGGAAGGCGCTGACGCAGATCGATGCTACGCGGCTTTCCAAAAAGACTTCTATGGAGCAATGGAGTCTTCAAAAGCGTCAGATGCAGGCCGAGGCGCACGGCGTGCTGGGGACGGTAGCTTTGCAGCGCAAACAGGCGAAGGTTGCAGTGGAAGAATTTCAGACCGCGCTGAATCTTACTCCGAAGCCACAGGGGATTGACTATCTGCGACTGGGACTGGCGCTCAACGCCAGCGGCGCCAGGAGTGACGCGCAGAAAAACTTCCGGCGTGCCGCGGAACTTGGTCCTGAGTCGGTGAGCACTTTGGCCCAGGAAGAGACCAGAAACCTTAAATAACTAGCCAGGGCGAATTGCTTGCAGGAAGTTCCTGGCGTTGGCGGCAATTGCCGCTGCGTCATTGGCGTCGAGGGTGCGCTTTGAAATGACGCTCTCGCCAACGCCCACCGCTGTGACTCCCGCGGCAATGAACTGCGATACATTTTCGACGGTAACGCTGCCGGTGACCACGAACTCAATTTGTGGGAAGGGCCCTTTGAGCGAGCGGATGTAGGACGGCCCGCCGACTGAGTTGCAGGGAAATACTTTGACGAAGTCAGCACCAGATTTCCAGGCGGCTAAAACCTCTGTCGGCGTGAGCGCGCCCGGCATGGTTATTTTTCCGTGCTGGCGGGCAAGCTTCACGACTTCGACATCGAGCGCGGGGCTGACGATGAACTCCGCTCCGGCGTCGAGGGCGGCGCGGCAGCTTTCGGTATCGAGCACCGTGCCTGCGCCCACCAGCAAGTCGTCACCGTAACGCGTGGAGAGTTCCTTGATGATGGAAACCGCGTTGGGAACCGTGAGCGTGATCTCGGCGATGTTAATTCCGCCCGCCATAATGCCTTCAATGGCGCATATGGCGTGCTCGTAAGACGACACGCGAATTACAGGGATCACGGCAAGTTCTCGGATTAACGCTAGCGCTTTTTCTTTAGTCCAGGGAATGGGAGTCCTCCTTCATTGCAATCGCGCGAAGTGTGCGCTGAGTTGGCTCATGGCCTGCTCGACGGTGCCGGTGCGTTGGCTGAAAACCAACGCGAGCACCATCAGGCCGAGAAGAGTGTCCTCTTCTAACTGGCAAAGCCGGCTCTTGGTTTGTAGTCGTGCTTCGATGAGCGCCCGTAGCTGATCCAGCTTGCGGGCCACGCCGCCGGAGAAGACGATATTTCGCCATTCGTGCTCAGGCCAGACGCGGTCGGCGCAGTTAGCGTAGTTCTCCGCCATGTTTTCGAAGGCAGCGCGGAAAAGGCTGCCAACGTTCAGGTTCTTCTCGCGGATGTTGGCGATGGCGCCATCGTTCCCGCAGGGGCCGGGGAAGAATCCCAGATTTACTTGCAGATCGGTTTCAGCCGCGCTGGTTGCGGCTTTGGCAATGTATTGCCAAGGATCAAGGGCATCTGCGTTTTGTGCGTTGGCGAATTCGGTGACCAGATCGACCAGGACATTCAGCGAGCGGCCTGCGGGCAAATGCGAAAGAGTGTTGGTGTATTTTCCGTCGAAGAAGGGGCGGGTCTGGTAGTCGCCGAGCAATAGAGTTTTCGTAAGCCTGCTCACCTGCGATCCGGTGGAGACGTTCAGCGATAATTCTTTCTCGGTGAGAAATGCTCCGGCGAGTGCGCATTGGTAGTCCCCCACCGCGGTATAGCAGGGGATTTCCTTTTCGCCGAGTTTCAGGTGGCCGACGATCTGGCCGTGCTGCAAGATTGTTGGCCAGCGCAATTTGCCGAGGCCAAGCTCTTCGATGACTTCCTGGTGCCACTGCATTCGGGTGAGATCCAACAGCTCATAGGCCATGGCGTTGGTGGATTCCACGGTGGGTTGCGACCGGCAGAGCGTGCTCAGAACAAAATCGGCGAGCGAGGCGGGGATGAGTCCGGGCTCAAGCTGGTGCTTTTCCGCCATCCAAAATAGAAACGAAATCGGCGCGCCGGTTGGAAGTTCATTGCCCAACTCACGGCGTTGTTGCGGAGAGATGCGCCGCTTGAGTTCATCGTAATACGATCCTTCCCCCGAGGGATACGGCTCAAGCGCGCGTTGGTCGCGCCATCCGATGCAGTTGGAACGGGCGTGGCCTTGCTCGTCCATCATTACCAGGCATGACATCTGGGTGCACAGGACGATGCCTTCGCATTGATCAGCATCGTCCTGCAACTCGCTGAGAAGCTGCTTCACCGCGGCGAGGATGGTGCCGCAGTCGAATTCCACTTTCAACGGATCCAAGCCGGAGATTGGATCCGGGAAGGGAATGCGGCGAATGTTTTGCAGGCTGAAGCTTTCAAGATCGAGCACCGCGGCCTTGATGAACGAGGTGCCGAGATCAATTGCTATGAAGGACACAACTGACTCCGTTTAGTCGGCATAGCCGATCTCTTTCAGCCGGGATTGGAAATCTGACGGCAGCGGCGCGATTGGAGCTTTCAAGCCTGCGGCCGAGATATTGATCAGATTCAGAAGCAACCTGTCGGCGACGGGATGCTTGTCGATGTTGTCGAGAATCTCGAACGAGTTGACGACGAATTGTCCGGCGCCGAATTTGTAGGAGCCCAGCAGAATGCCGCAGGCATAACCGCCCGGAGTGGAGTAGCCGGTGGCGAAGGACGCGGCCATCACTTCGGCGGGCGTGTCTTGTCCTTCGAACACGTAGCGCGGCAACACCGGGCCGTAGTAATACCAATCGAGCAGGCCGCGCGCTTGCAAGCCTTCGAAGACCGCATGCGGCTTGGCAACGCATTCCTTGTGGTACAGCCAATCGTTGAACTCGAAAACTTTTCCTTTTTTGGCGAGTGGCAGTTTCGCGCCACCTTCTTTTTCGCGCTTGAACGTTTTGGGCGACAGGAAAATCACCGTGCTCCCGGTGGCCATGTGCTCGGCGAGCGCCTTCCATTGGGCGTTGGTGGCGTTGGCGGAAACGTCCCCCACGAGGATTACTTCGCGATTGGTAGGCGCGGCGCTGCCCATGGGAGCGGTGATTGCTCCGTGCGCTTTCAACCAGGAGTCAACGTTGTCGGGCAATCCCCAGGTTGTGACAGGGCCGCTGACCCGAGGAAAAGTGGAAGCGTCGGTGAGGTGAAATCCCCAGGAAGTTTCCGGCGGCGCGATGCCGTGCTCAATGTAAGGCACAAGCTCGTACGCGCCAGCTGGAGTATTCAATGTGATGTCGTCTTTAAGCACGGGCACGGCGAATGCGCCGTCTTGTCGCGCAGGAATGATGACGTTCTTCTTGCCCTCCCATGCGGTGCCGTTGGGTCCCCAGAGCTTAAAAATCGCGGGATATTCCCCGGGCCGCAGAACGTCTTCGTTGGCCAGCACCGCTTCGATCTTGAATGGACGTCCGACGTAAGTGTGCGTCGGTTCGACGAAGAGGCACCAGCGCACAGGCGCCCAGCAGTCCTGCATGGCGTCGAAGGCGCCGGGTTTCCAGTCGCGCCAGAAGCGCCAGATGCCTTCGCCGGTGAATGCGTGGTCGAGCATGCCGGTGAGGTTGTAGCCGCAAATTTTGGGATTGGAGCGGATGGCGTTAAAGCCCATGAGCCGGTGACGCGCCATCGCCGCTTGGCTCTCGTGCAGCAGAGTCTGTGGCAGAGGATAGGCGGTGTCCATGCCGAGCCGCGCCCAGTCTTCCACGAAGTGCTGGGCCATGGAGCGAACCAGAATGAAATCTTCCGCTTCAGCGGGAATTCCCGCTTGCTCGTACATTCTGGTTTCATGGATGACGTCCATCATGCTGCCGATGCCATATTCCGAGAGAAATACTGGCTTACCGCCGCTGCTGAGCGTGCGCATCATCTCTGTCACTTCGGCGGTCTGCGGAACTTTCGGGTAGAGATGGAAGTCGCCGGCGTCGATGGCAGAGGGATATTTCATTGCCTCCTTCGCTGCGCCGGGAGCTTCCTTTCCCCATTGATATTCCCACTCTTTGCCGCCGGGATTGCTGAGCGAACCGACCTCGAAGTGTCCGTCGAAGCGGCCACTGGAAAGTAGAAGCAGGCGAGTGTCATCCAGCGATCGCAGGAAGGGAAGCACGGCAACCGCTTCGCGGTAAACGGCACCATCTTCGGTTTCGTTCAATACTCCCCACAAGGTGATGCAGGGATGATTGCGGTCGCGAGTAATCATGCCGCGCATGGAATCTTCGTAGCGGGTCTTCATCTGCGGCGAATCTTTCAGCAGCCAGCTTCCCGACGATTCTTCATAGACCATCAGGCCGATTTCATCGCACATGTCGAGTTCGTAGGGGTGAGTCACTCCGGAGATGAAGCGCACCATGTTGAAGCCCGAAGCTTTGGCATAGAGAAGATCTTTGCGCAGCATGTCGGCGAAGCCATCGGGCGGCGAAATGATGCGGTACGGCGCGTGGTTGCCGGTGTGCGTGCTCTTTACGAAAATGCGGCGGTCGTTGAGTCGGAAATATCCGTTGACTACACGGAAGTCGCGAAACCCGAAGGTGGTGGATGAGATGTGAACGCCTTCGGCATCTTTAGTTTCGGCGCTGACCCGCAGGCGATACAGGAAGGGGTCGTCGATGTCCCAAAGGCGATGGCCCTGGATTTCGATTTCGTGGGTGAATTCGTCAGACCCGGGTTTGAGGGTGACCGCTTTCGAGTCAATCAAGAGCGATTGCGGAATCGTGCCGCCGGATACTTCGAAATGAAGTTGCAGGCTTCCGGTTTTCTTCAGCGTGTTCTGCAAGGTTAAAGTTATCGGTACCTTGCCGGTCTTCCAGTTGGGGCGGACGAAAATATCTGTGATGTGAACGGCTGGCGTGAGCAGTAGGTCGACCGATTCGATTATGCCGCCGTAATCGGAGAGCGCGCCGTTGGTGTATTTGACGAATTTGTTGCGATGCGGAGTTTCGGCGAGGGTGATGCCGTCGATTCGGCGGTCATCGGGATTGAGGACCCGAACGGTGAGACTATTACTCTTTCCTGGCTGTATGGCCTCGGTGGCGTCGAGGACGAAGGGAGTTTCCCCGCCTTCGTGAGTGCCGAGGTGAACGCCGTTAAGCCAGACGTCGGACAGATAGTCGACGGCGTTGAAGCGCAGCAGGAAACGTCCGCCTTTATAAGGATGGGCCTGCGGCTCGAACGTCTTCCAGTACCAGACCACGCCGTGATAGGCGGGAAAGGCTTCCTGAATGATGGAGGGGACGGGGACCGACCTCGCTTCTGGGCGCGGAGAAGAAAACCATTTCTGTCCGCGGCCCACATTTTCGGCGTCGGTGGCAAGCAGCCACTTGCCGTCCAGCGAAATAGCCAGAGTTGGTGCGCCTTCCGGCGAGCGCTTCACTTCGCCGAATAAATTTCCCGCGTTGAGAATAGGGCCGGCGATACCGATTCCCGCGCCCGCGCGACCGGCTACTTTAAGAAATTTTCGACGTTCCATGGTTCCCGGCTCCTAATCTGCGTATCCAATTTTTCGAAGCTGATCAGAAAAATCCTGCGGTAGTGGCGTTGCTGGCCCTTGGGCAAATCCCGCGCCATACTGAATCAGGTTAAGCAGCAAGCGGTCGGCAACAGGGTGCTGGTCGATATGATCGAGAACGGGGAAGGTGTTGACGACAAATCGCCCCGCGCCAAACTCATACGCCCCGAGCAGTACACCCGCCGCGTAGCCCCCTGGCGTTGAATAGCCGGTGGCGAAGGCGGCGGCAACTACCTCCGTCGGCGTCTCCTGGCCGTCGAAAAGGTAGTGAGGCCACATTGGCCCGTAGTAATACATGTCGAGAACGCCTTTGCCTTGAAGTCCTTCGAATACAGGATGCGATTTCGCCACACATTCTTTGTGGTAGAGCAAGTCCTGGAATTCATAGACGCGGCCTTTCTTCGCCAGCGGCAACCGCGCAGTGGGATCTTTTTCGTGTTGAAAGGCTTGCGGCGCAAGAAATATGGCGGTGCTGCCGCGGGCCACATGGGACGCCAGTTCCTTCCATTGGCTGGCTTGCGACTGGCCAGAGACATCTCCCACGAGCAGCAATTCACGGTTCGCTTCTGCGGCTGCGCCGAAGGGGACCACTGACACTCCGTGAGATTTCAGCCATGCAGCAACGTTATCGGGTAGGCCCCAAGCGGTAATTTTTGTATTGAGCCGAGGCAGCGACGCTGGGTCGGTGAGATGAAACTCCCATGAGGTTTCTGGCGGAGAGATGCCCTTCTCGACGTAGGGCACAAATTCGTAAGTGCCGGCAGATCCGGGGAAGACCACCTCTTCTTTCAAAACGGAAACTGCGAGGGGCGAATCTTGTCCCTTTACCGTGCCAGGAATATGGATATTCGTTTTGCGTTCCCAGGCGATTCCGTTTGGTCCCCAAGCGCGAAACAGTGCCGGATAATCACCAGGACGCAAAGCGTCTTCGTTAGCGAGCACCGCTTCCAATTTGATGGGACGGCCCAGATAGGCGTGGGTCGGCTCCACAAACAGACACCAGCGTACGGGCGCCCATCCATCCTGCATGGCATCGAATGCGCCGGGTTTCCAGTCGCGCCAGAAGCGCCATACCCCTTCTCCAGTCATGCCGTGATCGAGCATTCCAGTCAGGTTGTATCCGCAATACTTCGGGTTGGAACGAAGCAGATTGAATCCCAGCAGCCGATGCCGTGCCATGTTCGCTTGACTGACCCGCAACAAGGTTTCTGGAAAAGGATAGACAGTATCCATACCAAAGCGGGCCCAGTCCGAAGTGAGCCGGTCAGCCATGGACTTCATCAGCAGGTAATCTTCTGCGTCCGCGCGGACGCCGGCCTGTTCATACATCCTTGCTTCATGGATCACGTCCATCATGCTGCCGATGCCATACTCAGAGAGAAAGATGGGCTTGCTGTCGTGACCCAGGGTGCGCATGAGTTCATTAGCTTCCGGGGTTTGCGGGACATGCGGATATAAATGGAAATCGCCAGAACCAATGCCGGACGGGTGCTTCATGGCAACGGGGCCTGCGCCGGGAGCTTCGCCGCCCCAGGTGGGCTCCCACTCAGAACTACCAGGATTACTCGCCGATCCGATTTCGAGATGGCCATCGAAGCGGCCGCTCGAGAGCAATACCAGACGTTCACGATCCAGCGAGCGCACCAGCGAGAGTGCTGAAACCGCTTCGCGGAAT
>DATBAT010000339.1:0-2406 GCA_036271375.1 Terriglobales bacterium | reverse complement strand
CCGCATTTTCTCGCCGTGCTCAATACCGACGGCGATCCTCAAGGCATCATCCGGCATGGGCACGAGCGCGTACTGCGTGCCCGCTTCAACGATGCCCGCTTCTTTTGGGACACCGACCAGAAGCATCCGCTTCGTGAGCGTGCGGCGTGGCTCAAGAACGTCACCTTCCAGAAAGACCTTGGCAGCTATCACGAGAAGACGCTCCGCGTGCAGCGCCTGTGCAGTTGGCTGTCGGAGAGTTTAAAGCAGCACGGCACCGCGGTCCGCCCGGGAGTGATTCATAAAGCGGCATTACTGGCAAAAACCGATCTGACAACTGAGTTGGTTAAAGAATTTACTGAACTGCAGGGCATTGTCGGCGGCCTCTACGCAGCGGTGCAAAATCTTGACAAGGGAATGGCGCTCGCCACGCGCCAGTCCATCGCCGACGCGGTTTACGACCACTACAAGCCGGAGTCGATGGAAGATTCTTCACCGCGCACCACCGAGGGGGCAGTGCTTTCCATCGCGGATAAAGCCGACAGCATTGCTGGCATGTTTGCCCTAAGGCTTCAGCCTACCGGCTCGAAAGATCCGTTCGCGTTGCGCCGTCAGGCCAACGGAATCGTGAAGACCATTGCCGAGCACAAGCTGCCTCAAAGTCTTTCGCAACTGTTCGCGGACGCGCGCGAGACGTATCGCGGGACGACAGCAGAAAAGAAATTTACCGTACACGATCCGTCGAGAGCAATCCGCGATTTCTTCCGTGAGCGCCTGGAGTTTTATCTCCGGGAAGCGCGCGGTTTTCAGTATGACGTTGTAAATGCGGTACTGGCCGCGGGTTCCGATGACGTGGTGGACTCCGTCGCTCGCGCCGAGGCCGTGCAGGAAGTCCTGAACATCCCAGAATTTCGCGCCATTGCCGCGGCTTCCAAGCGAATGCGTAATATCCTGAAACAAGCGGGAGAAAAAAAATCCCGCATCAGCCAGAAGTTCGAGGCGCTTACAGATTCCTCTCACGAAGAAACGGTGCTGGCAACATATTTAGAAAGCAACGCCGCGCCAATCGAATTGCACCGTCAGAAGAGGGAATACAAACAGGCACTGCAGCTTTTATCCAACGCCCAAGGGCCAGTCGACGCCTTCTTTGACAAAGTCATGGTGATGGCCGATGACGAGCGTGTTCGCGCCAACCGCCTGGCCCTGCTGCAATCTATCTTTCAACAATTTTCCACGATCGCCGATTTCTCCGAAATCGTGATCGAAGGCCAAAAAGAATCTTAAACAGCAAAGGACGAATCAATGGCAAGCACCTCCTCAGATAAAGATAAGTACGTTTACTCCTTCGGCGGCGGCAAGGCCGACGGCGATGGCAAGATGAAAGACGTGCTCGGCGGCAAAGGCGCAGGCCTCGCCGAGATGACCAACGCGGGGCTCCCCGTGCCTCCGGGATTCACCATCCAGACCGAGGCCTGTCGCCAGTACATGCGCGGCGGCGCGGTCTCGAAAGACGTCGACGAGCAGATGGATGCTGCCGTCAAGCAACTGGAAAAACTTCAAGATCAGCAACTCGGCAAGGGCGATAATCCTCTGCTGGTAAGCGTCCGCTCCGGCGCGAAGTTCTCCATGCCGGGCATGATGGATACCATCCTGAACCTCGGCCTGAACGACAAGAGTGTCGAAGCCCTGGCGCAGCGCAGCAACAATCCGCGCTTTGCTTATGACTCGTATCGCCGCCTGATTCAGATGTTCGGAAGCGTCGTGCTTGAAATTCCCAAGTCCGAGTTCGAAGAAATTTTTGATCACAAGAAACATCAGAAAAAGGCCAAGCTCGACACCGACCTTGATGCCAGGGCGTTGAAGGAAGTGATCGAGGAATACAAAAAGCTGGTCAAGAAACACACCAAGAAAGACTTCCCGCAGGACCCGCACGATCAGCTGGTGATGTCACGCGACGCCGTGTTCCGCTCGTGGGGCAACGACCGCGCCGGGCACTATCGCCGCATCAATAACATCGACGACATGCTGGGTACCGCGGTCAACGTGCAGGCGATGGTCTACGGCAACCTGGGCGACACCAGCGGCACCGGCGTTGGCTTTACCCGTAACCCCGCGCTCGGTGACAACGAGTTCTACGGCGAGTTCCTGATGAACGCGCAGGGCGAGGCCGTAGTCGCCGGTATCCGCACTCCGTTGCCGATTCTCGAGCTGCAACGCGTCATGCCAAAGGTGTTCGACCAGTTACGCGACATCACTTCACGCCTGGAAAAGCATTACCGCGACATGCAGGATTTCGAGTTCACCATTCAGGAAGGCAAGTTGTACATGCTGCAAACCCGCAACGGCAAGCGCACCGGGCGCGCCGCGGTGCGGGTTGCGATCCACATGGTGGAGGAAGGACTCATTACCAAGGAAGAAGCCATCTTC
>DATBAT010000338.1:0-22938 GCA_036271375.1 Terriglobales bacterium | reverse complement strand
ATGAAGATCCACCCTGTGGTGGGTGCAGAAATTCTCGAGCACGTCCGTTTTCCCTATCCGGTCGTTCCCATCGTTCGCGCCCATCACGAGAAATGGGATGGCACCGGTTATCCCAAGGGCTTGAAGGGCGAAGAAATTCCGATGGGCGCGCGTATCCTTTCCGCCGTCGATTTTCTGGATGCTTTGGCTTCCGACCGGCAATACCGCCGCGCGCTGCCGCTCGACGAAGTGATCAAGTTGATGGTGCAGGAAGCCGGCAAAGCATTCGATCCCAAGGTCGTCGACGTATTGCAGAAGCGCTATCGCGACCTGGAACGTCTGATCACACCGTCGGTCAAGGCCGCCGATCCGAAACTTTCTACCGAAGTGAAAGTCGAGCGCGGAGACGCCCCCGACGCCGGCTTCGAACGCAACACCCGCAAAGAAGGACAAGGCGAAACCAACTTTGTGGTCGCTATCGCTTCCGCGCGCCAGGAAGCGCAAACCCTTTTCGAGCTGAGTCAGGACCTCGGTGGCTCGCTGAGCATCGACGAAACTCTATCTGTGTTTTCGGTGAAGCTGCGGCGGTTGGTCCCCTACGACGCCATCGCCATTTATATTCGTCGTGGCAATGAGCTAGTTCCCGAACACGTCAGCGGCGACAACCACCGCCTGTTCTCGTCCTTGCGTATTCCGATTGGCGACGGTCTTTCCGGCTGGGTGGCGTTGAACAAGAAAGCGATCATCAACGGCAATCCGTCGGTCGAGCCGGGGTACCTCAACGATCCCACCAAGTTCAGTACGCTGCGTTCGGCGCTGGCGATTCCACTTGGCGGACTGGAAGATGTTGTCGGTGTTCTAGCTCTGTACAGGGCGGATCCTGATGCGTTTACTTCAGACCACCTGCGCGTGCTGCAGGCCATCAGTCTTAAGATGGGCCTTGCCATCGAGAACGCGCTCAAGTATCAACAGGCCGAAGACGCAACCGACATCGACTTCCTCACCGGACTTCCCAACGCCCGCGCGCTGTTCGTGCAACTCGACCGCGAACTGGCCCGCTGCAAACGCGAAGGATCAACTCTAGCAGTCGTGGTCTGCGATCTCGATGGATTCAAACAGGTCAACGATCGTTTCGGACATCTCGAAGGCAATCGCGTGCTGCGCCTCTTCGCCCACGCAGTGAAAGGCACCAGCCGCGAGTATGACTACATCGCGCGCATGGCCGCCGACGAATTCGTGATCGTTGCGCCCGGGATGACCTCCGAAGCGGCCGCCAAAAAAGCGCATCAGTTGCGCCAACTGGCGAAGCAATCCGGCCAGGAAGTTTGCGGGGAAGAAATTGTTTCGATCAGCGCGGGCTATGCTTTCTTCCCTAAAGATGGGGAAGACGCAGAGACGCTGCTGGCCGAAGCCGACCGCCGCATGTACATGGAAAAACAGAAGCAGCCGTATCGCAAAACGCGGCGGCTCTATCCGCGGGTGAAGTGCCGCGTGACCATCGAATTGCGCTCCAAGAAAAGCGACGCCATTACCCTGGGCAATCTGATCGACATCAGCTTGGGCGGATGCTTCGTGGAAACCAGCGCAGTTCCAGAGATCGGCTCGACCCTGAACATGGCTTTCTCGATGGACGATGCAAAGATTGATGCCGAAGGCACGGTGATGCGGTTGGATCCTGGTAACGGTATCGCGGTGAAGTTCCATGACATGCGCCGCGAAGAGCGGGGCAAGATCCACAAAGTCCTCGACTACGTGCAGAGCGCGTCCAGCGCCCACGACAAGCGCTACTTTGAAAAGTTGATGTTGAAGAAATAATTCAGAACTAGGAAGCAAAACTAAGAACTGGATTTCCCACCGTTTTTAGCCGCGACCAGTTCCTCAACCCGCGCTAAAACCTCATCCTCAGAAAGCTTGCTGGAATCCAAAACCACAGCATCCGCCGCAGGCACCAGCGGAGACACCGCGCGCGTGCGATCACGCCGGTCGCGTTCGCGTAATTCTGCGGCCACAGCTTCCGCCGATACCAACGAGCCCTTGGCTCGGTTCTGTTCCAGCCGCCGCTGTTCACGTACAACGGGATCGGCATCCAGAAAAATCTTCACATCGGCGTCGGGGAAAACTTTCGTCCCAATGTCGCGGCCTTCCATCACGATACCGCCGCCAACGCCCATCTCGCGCTGATGCTCCACCATCCAGGCCCGCACCTTGGGATGCACCGAGACCCGCGAAGCCGCCTCGGTCACGTCCGCTTCGCGTACGCGTGAGCTGACATCGCGCCCGTCGACCAAAACCCGATTGCCACCCATGTTGGGTTCCAGGCGAATCTTGGAATCGCTGGCCAGTTTCATCAGCGCGCCTTCGTCGTCGAAAGATGTGTCCCACTCAATCGCTTTGAGCGCGAGCGCCCGATACATGGCGCCACTTTCTAAATTTACGTATCCCAGTTTGCGTGCCAGACGAGAGGCGATGGTGCTCTTTCCGGCTCCGGCCGGACCATCGATAGCAATGATGAGGCGTTTCGGCGAGAGGGTCATCGTCCGAGCTAATTGTACACACCGAAAAAGATGTGGGTCGGGCACTCTTGCCCGACAGCGGACGGGACGGACGGCGGCAGCCTTCTTCCCAAAATCTAAAGTGGTATGCCTATTTACACAGGCGGACATGAGTGTCCGCCCCACATTAACGTTTCTCATCCGACACGATAAAAGCATCCACCCTCAATCCAAGGGGCAGTTGATCCCCCGCCCGTAGCTCCACCAGCGTCTCCAGAATCTTCCGGTCGACGCGCTCGGTGGGCTCATCCGTCCGGATGTTCTTCGGACCCAGCTGCTCACTCACCCGCACGACGCGTCCCCAGAATTTCTTGTCGCCGAAAGCGTCAGCCGTCACGTAAGCCTTCTGTCCCACGCGGACCTTGGAAACCTCGGTTTCATCAACATCTACGCGCACCCGCAGAATGTTCTTGTCTCCGATCGTCACAATCGGATCAGGCACCGTCGATGAATTGGAAACGCTCTCACCATTGCGATGATGCTTGCGCAGCACCATGCCATCAATGGGCGAGCGAATGACCGTCTTCTCGTAGCGGGCCCGCGCCTCTTCGAGGTTCGCCTGCGCCAGGTGAAGATCGGCTTCCGCCATCGACTGGTCTTCCTCGCGGGCGTGATCGTCCACCAGCGAATGATGCTCGGAAGCCTCGCGATACTTTGCCCGCGCCACATCAAACTCCCGCGCGTAGCGTTCGTACTCCTCGCGTGAGGTGACACCGGCTTCAAACAAGCGGCGGCGGCGCTCCATCTCGGCGTTGGCGTTATTCATAACCGCTTCGGTTTCATGCACGGACGATAGCGCCTCGGCGCGTTCCTGCTGCCGTGCGCCATTGACCACTTTGCGCAGGGTGGCTTCGCGGGCGTTGACCTGTGCCTCGGCGGACAGCACCTGTGCGCGATAGTCTCCGTTCATCAGCACTGCCAAGACCTGGCCATGCTTAATGCTGTCGCCTTCCTCGACGTTTACCGACTGAAGCTTTCCGCTAAGTTCCGAGCCAACCTGAATGTCTTCGGAAATGGGCTCCACGCGCCCGGGTCCGGCGACCAGGTCTTGCGCGCTGGCGGGCACGGCGGCCCGTTGTGCGGCGCTCACTTTGTCGGTGTGCGCCGAGAATAGTTTTAAGGAAACGATCAACACGAAAGCGGCGGCAGAAATAAAAATCAGACTTTTCTTCATAACAAACTCCTTAAACTGAAACCTGAGAAAGGCTTGAACTGATAAGAGGTAGCACCATCTCAAGGTCGGGCGCAGCAATCATCCCGTCCTCGATACGAATCGTCCGATCGGCGAACTCCATCACGCGCGAGTCGTGGGTGACGATCACCACCGCGCGCCCGCGATCATGCGCCAGTGCCCGCATCATCTCCATCACATTGCGACCGGTATGCGAATCGAGTGCCGCGGTGGGTTCGTCCGCCAGCACGATCCGCGGATCGCCCGCCAGCGCCCGCGCAATTGCCACGCGCTGCTTCTGTCCCCCACTGAGGTCGGCGGGGAAGCGGTCGTACTTGTCGGCCAGCCCGACCTGTTCGAGCAACTGACGAGCGCGAGCTTTTCCAGCGGCGGTTTCCACTTTCTTTAGATCAAGCATTAGCTCTACGTTCTCGCCAGCGGTCAAGGTAGGAAACAGGTTGAATCCCTGAAACACAAATCCAATGTGATCGAGACGAACCTGAGCCATTTGCTTCGGCTTGAACCCAGTCACTTCCTGACCGGCGATGCGAATGCTTCCGGAAGTCGAACTCAAAATGCAGCCCATCATGGAGAGCAGCGTGGTCTTGCCGCTGCCCGAAGGACCCACCAGCATCACCAACTCTCCGGGATGCACATCGAGATCAACACCGCGCAACGCGGTTACCCGGGCGCTTCCCTCGGCGTACGTCTTGGTTAACTCGCGAACTGCAATGGCTGGATTCATACTCACCCCTTGAAAACCATGGCTGGATCAAGCCGCGTGACTTTGTTGATCGAAACCAGCGCTGCGCTGGTGCACATCAGCAGCGTAAGGAAAAACATCCCAATCGCCATCGGCCACGGCATAAGAATCGCCGCGCCACCCGCCTGGCTGGCGCGAACCACAAATCCGCTGACCAGCATGCCAAAGACGTATCCGATCACCGCGCTGATCGTCGCCTGCGTGAGGATGACTTTGTAGACGTAGCTATTGGGTGCACCCATGGCCTTGAGCGTTCCGAACTCTTTGAGGTGATCGACAGTCGTCGCGTAAATGGTCTGTGCGACCACCACGAAGCCGACCACTAGTCCCAACACCGCCGCTAACAGCACCGCGACGCCGGCGCCAGTGGTGAACATCCAATAAATTTGGGTCATGCGGCTGAATTCTTTGCTGGTAAATACTTCCACGTCGGTCAAGTGATCGAGCAGGCCGCGGCGCACCGTTTCAAGATCGGCGCCCGGCGTGAGTTTCACCAGGATGAAAATGGTCTGGTCATCAGGAATGCCGGCATATTCCTGCGCGCGTTTGAAAGTGGTGAATACATACGGCGATGTCGTGAACGACCGGATGCCGTGAGTAAAGCCCACGACACGAGCGCGTTTCCCGTTCAACTCGAAAACTTCGCCGACGCGGGTGACTTGCAATTTGTCCTTGTAGATGTCGTCGAGGATGATGGCGTCGGGCCGCTTCAAATCCTCCACTCGGCCTTGCACCAGGTTCCAGGGCTGTTCCAACCGCGAATCAGGATTCATTCCTACTATCTGCACCGACTCGTTTCGTCCATCGGGTCGCTTCCATTGCGTCCAGTGGGCGATCATCTTCTGCGCGTCGGCCACTCCCGGCACGGCACGCGCCTGATAGAGCTTGCGTTCGCTGAAGGGCACGCCCAACTCGACGTAGGGCACATGCTTCGAGGTGATCCAAAGATCGGCGTTGGAGTTGTCGACCAGTCCAGATGTCGTCTCGGTGAAGCCCACGAACAGTCCTAACTCAACCACGATCAACACCACGGCGAACACGATTCCGGTCACCGTGACTGCCAGCCGCACTTTGTCGTGAAATAAATTTCTGCGCGCCAGAGGAGGCATGTCAGTCGCTCTCCTTCGTCAAGCCGCGCAATACTGCGTCGAGCATAACTTCGACCCGCTCCTGCAAAGGACGCCAATCCACCCAGGCGTCATTGCATTTCGCAATGTTGAGTGAGATCACTCCATGCACCGACGCCCACAGAGTCTGCGCGATCAGATCAGGATTTGAAACGTCGTCACGAAAACGCCCTTCGCTCAAGGCCTGTTTCACGCTGAGCAGCAGCAGCGCGTAAGCGTCCACCTCAGGATTGCCCTTGATCTCCTGGTCTTCTTCATCCAACTCACCCTGCGGATGCGGCGTCATGAACATCAGCCGGTAGTGATTGGGATGGCGAATGCCAAACTCGACGTAAGACCGTCCGATCTGCTTGATCCGTTCCAGCGAGTCTTCGGGCATGGGAATGTGCTGGAACTCTGCCGCTAAACGCGCGAAATCTTCATGCACCAGCTCATGAAAGAGATCTTCCTTGTCGGTGAAGTGGACGTAAATCGCCGTCGGCGAATACTCAATCTTCTCGGCCACCTGCCGCATGGATACGCCTTCGTAGCCGTGCTGTCCGAAAAGTTCGCGGGCCGCGTCGAGAATCCTGTCGCGGGTTTCCGACTTCTCGCGTTCTCTGCGCTCTTTAACGCCCATATCGCCGTATCCTGACTTAACGATGTTAACTTAACACCGTTAAGTTAAGCAACAGTGGTACGGTCTGTCAAGGAAATTCTCTTATGATTTACGGGAAATGGAGGTAATCTCTTCGGAATGAGAAGGTTAGAAGAGGCCTCGGGAGGCCCCCTAGGTGGGACTTTGTATCTTTTTGCGGTTAGTTCTCGGGCGAGCTCTACGGAACCCGATGCCCCTCGGGGGCCTTCCGTCCGTAGCGTTCGGGTTCGACGGTGAGCTGAATCAGCGGCCCCCGATCCCCGGGAACGAAGCTTAGCCCGCGAACTCCCATCAAGGCTTTGATTGATTCCGCCACACGCGAGCGAGCTACGAAGTTGCCGAAGAACGCTTCAAGGTCCTGCTGATCGGCCGCGCCAACCGTGTCGAGATATTTCGAAATCAACGCGGAGAGTCCCGCCGCCTGCGAAAGTTCGACGCCTTCGCGAACCGCATCCGGAGACCAGCGGTAAAGCACGTCCCAGAAAGCGCCTTCGCCTTCCTGATAATCGACTCGCGTAATTCGCAGCCGCGACCACAACTCAGTCAGCGATTTGTCGAGGGCGGCAGTCGAGACTCCGCCACTCAAAACCTGCTGAAGTTGCAACTTCGATATCGGTCCCTTTTTCTGGATTGCCTCGAAAGCCGCGCAAGCCAGGTTGGAATAGGCCGATCGGGGACCAGGCTTAGGAGCCTGTTTGGGATTGGGCTCACCAACCAACGCGTAAAAGTAAGGAAAGATCGAAGCCGCCACCAGGAACGTGCTGTTCTCGCCGAATAGATTGGCTTCGTACGCCACGCGCTCGCGCAACATGCGCACCATAAGTTCGGTGGCGTCCTTCGCCCGCGGATCGAAGAACGCGTGCTGCCAGGTGGGTAACGCCTCCGCCGCCCCGGTCCAGGCGCCGATGAATGTCGGCAACAACACGGGAGGCTTCAGCGGATACATCAGCGCGAACCCGACGGATTCGATGAAATTGCGGGCGTCATCCAGCGTGCGCACGGGGATGCCGTTCAGCCGCCACTTCTCGCGTCGCAGTTCTTCTAGATCTTGATTGGTCATTGAAAAGCGGCTTCTGGCTCCTAAGCTTAGGAATCTTGGACCACCAGAACTCAGGTTTGGCCAGAAGCCAGGAGCTAGAAGCGGGTTTCTCTAGATTCTCTTAAACGCCTTTTGAATCTCCTTCATCGAGTATCGCAGAACCACGGGCCTTCCGTGCGGACACGACATTGGGCATTCGGTCTTTGCCAGTTCCGCCAGCAGCCATTCCATCTTGTTTTGCTCGAGCGGCATGTTCACTTTGATCGCCGCATGGCAGGCGATCGACGCGGCAATGCGGGATCGGACTTTTTCCAGGTTCAGCGACTGGTCTTCGCGGGCGAACTGCTCGAGCAATTCTGAGAGCATCTTCTCGATCTGCGGAGCGTCAACTCCCGCAGGGGCTATTTTGATCGCAATGCTGCGTGCACCAAAGGGTTCGGCTTCAAAACCATTCTGATTCAACTCGTCTGAAATTTCCGAGAAGACGGCTTGCTGCGCCGGGGTCAATTCAATCAGGAGCGGCATCAGCAGTCGCTGGCTTTCGACTTTTTGCGCCGCCCGTTGCTTCAACACTCTTTCAAATAGCACGCGCTCGTGGGCCACGTGCTGGTCGATGATCCACAGTCCTTCGTAATTGACCGCCAAAATAAACGACTCGCGGATCTGTCCCAGCGGCCGCAGTGTAGCCAGCAGCGGCGCCAGATCTTCGGGAGCCTCCGGTTCCTCCGCCATCGGGGGAATGCAGCCATCGGGGGGAAAGAAATGCTGCGGGAGTGACGCCACGGGAATGGCGGCATTGCCCCCCACGACAATCGCCCCTTCGAACTGGATGCGCTCAGTGAACGCGGGAATCACCGGGCCTTCCAGGCCAAATGCCTGCGGTTCGCGGGCAGCATAAAGTTCCTGTACTCCCACTGCCGCTCCGCGCGCCCCTGGCGTCAGTGAGGGGCTAGCCGTGGGATGCGCACTCATCTCTGTGACAAACTGCGGCACCGGCCGCGCCTTCATCAACGCCGCCCGCACCGAATCGCGCACGAAATCATGCATCACCGTCTGCTGGCGGAACCGCACCTCGGTCTTCGAAGGATGGACATTGACATCGACTTCGCCGCTGGGCAGTTCGAGAAAGAGCAGCACCACCGGGAAAACCGTCGGCGGAAGAATATTGCGGTAGGCCTCGATAATTCCGTGCTGCACCAGCCGATCTTTGATCAGGCGCCCATTCACGAAAACGTAAATCGAATTGCGATTGAGCTTCTGAATCTCCGGCTTGGAGACGAAGCCATGCATCCGCATCTCGCCCGGGTCCTTGGGCGCGGTGTCTTCCTCGGTCCGACGCCACGGCGGAGGCTGGGGCAACCCCACGCGGTCCAACGGCTGCAAGGCCGCCACCGGAATCAGCTGATCAAGCGTCTCTTTGCCGAACACCTGGTAGACGCGCTCGCTGTATCCCGCCACCGGCGGCGCAACCAGCATGGCGTTGGTCAGCGAATGCAATTCGAAATGCTTTTCGGGATGCGCCAGCGCATAATGCGTCACCAGCGACGCGATGTGCGAAAGCTCGGTCGATTCGGCCTTCAGAAATTTCTTACGCGCCGGAGTATTGAAGAACAGATCGCGAATGGTGATCGAAGTCCCGGCCGGCAGCCCGGCTTCTTCCACCTTAAAAATCTTTCCGCCATTGATCTCGACGACGGTCCCAGACTCTTCTTCCGGAGCGCGCGTCTCCAAATGCAGCCGCGATACCGATGCGATCGACGGCAGGGCCTCACCGCGAAATCCCAAGGTCGCCACGCTAAGCAGATCCTCAGCGTCTTTGATCTTCGAGGTCGCGTGCCGCTCGAACGCCAGCAGCGCGTCGTCGCGCACCATGCCGCATCCATTGTCGATGATTTGAATCAGTTTCTTCCCACCGGCTTCAACGTTCACCCGGATGCGGGTCGATCCGGCGTCGAGCGCGTTCTCCAACAATTCTTTGACCACCGACGCAGGCCGTTCCACCACCTCGCCGGCGGCGATCTTGTTGGCAACGTGTTCCGGCAAAACGTGAATGCGGCCCATAGATTTTGTATCTCTGCTCTGTCATCCCGAGCGAAGCCGAGGGACCTTGAGTTTCGAGCGGGACTACCAGAAGTTTCGCAGATGGCGCGAGCCAAGGCAAAAACGGTTGGACACAGCAAAAACAAACGGTGCAGGCTGAACCCTGCACCGTCGGAAAATACCTTGGAGCCCTGGCTTACTGCTTGGCGGGCTCGACTTTCGCGTACTTGCGGCGGAAGCGCTCCACGCGGCCTGCCGTATCCAGCATCTTCTGTTTACCGGTGAAGAAGGGATGGCAATTCGAGCAAATTTCTACGTGGATGTCGCCCTTATGCGTCGAGCGCGTCTTGAAAGCGTTACCGCACGCGCACAAAACGCCGATTTCGTTGTAAGTGGGATGGATGGCTGCCTTCATGGCTGTCTGTACCTCGTTTCGAGTCATTAGATTCTACTAGACCGACGCGGGATTCAGCAACCGGGCAGGGACAGCAGAACACGGCAGGGCCGACCCCCTGCCGTCCTGTCAACCTAATGCGGGTCCGTTACTTACCGCGGTTCACGGCCTTCTTCAGTTCGGCCCCCGGCGTGAACTTGGCGACTTTGCGGGCAGCGATCTTGATGGTGGCCCCGGTTTGCGGGTTACGCCCGTTGCGGGCTTTTCTCGCGGAAACGGAGAAGGTGCCAAAACCAATCAGCGCTACCCGATCTCCCTTGCGTAAGGATGACGTAATGCTCTCCACGGTCGTGTCGATGGCCGTGGCGGCTTGCGTTTTGCTTATGTCGCAACCGGCGGCAATTTTGTCAATGAGATCGGCTTTATTCATCTTGTCTCCTGAACGTGCGACTTCACCCGCGAAATTCGCGGGCGGGACGCATGTATTGAGTTTTGGAAATCTTCCAACGGCCTCATTTAGCGCCGCTTTGCAGTCAAAGTCAACTGTGAAAATCCCCGCCCAGTGCTTGTTTTGGGACATCGGGAAATAAGAAGTACATTGCCTACGAACTTGAACGGAGGGATTTTCCACCACGCACAAGGAGGAGGCAGCTTAACGGTCCCTCTCCGTGTACTCCGTGACCTCTGGGGTGGAAGGTTTCGTCTGCGTCAAAAGTCCTTGAATGTGTCACATTGATGTGACACAATTAAACCATGCACTCCCTGAACCTCCGCCAACTGCGCGACACCCGCCGCCTGAAAAGCTGGTTACGCGAGGGCAAGACCGTCGAACTGAAGGAGCGCGACCGGGTAATTGCGAAGATCGTTCCCGCCGAACCACCACCGAAGACGCAGCCTTCATTGCCTGACTTTGAAGCACGCCGCAAAAAGGTCTTTGGCGACCGCATTTTTGAGAATATGGTCATCTCGGAGCGTGGCCGCTATTGAGCGTCTACGCGGACAGCAGCTTCTTCGTTTCACTTTATGTACAGGACGTCCATTCCAAGAACGCCGACAGGCTGCTCAATTCTGGATTAAAGCCTTGGTTCACGCCGCTGCATCACGCGGAGTTTGCGCACGCCGTTGGACAACAGGTCTTTCGCGGCCAGATTACCGCGGCCGAGTTGCGAAACGTTCATTCTCAACTCGAAAAAGATAGAGCGGCGGGACTTTGGAAAGAAACCGCGCTACCGGACGCCGCGTTTCGGATCTGCGCCGATCTGGCGCGTCGTCACGGACCACGCCTCGGAATACGCACCTTGGACAGCTTGCACGTGGCTTCTGCGTTGCTCCTCAAAGCGGAGCGCTTTTGGACTTTCGATGAGCGTCAGGCAAAGCTGGCTAAGGCGGAAGGATTGAAGGCAGCGTAGTCAGAGACATAAAGCAGACACCCGGAAACTCGAGACTCCTTTACTCTTCCTCTTCCTTCACATCCCCCCGCTCCGCCCGGGCCTTCTCAATGATCTTTTCCTGCAACTGCGCCGGCACCACATCGTAGCGATGCATCTCCATGTTGAAGCTGCCGCGGCCCTGGGTCATCGCGGTGAGGTCAACGCCGTAAGTCAGCATCTCGGACATCGGCACTTCCGCCTTCACTACGGTGGTGCCGCCTTTGTTGTCCATGCCCTGGATGCGCCCGCGCCGGCTGTTGAGATCGCCCATGATGGACCCGGCAAATTCATCAGGAACGGTGATTTCCGCCGCCATCAACGGCTCGAGCAAAGTGGGCTTGGCCTGCTCCATGGCTTTGCGGAAGGCGATGCGTCCCGCCATCTGGAACGACAGATCGTTGGAATCGACGTCGTGATATGACCCGTCGTACAGCGTGACTTTGAAGTCCACCATGGGGAATCCCGCCAGATGCCCGCGCGCGGCGGCGTCTTTGATCCCCTTTTCCACCGGAGGAATGTAGTTCTTCGGAATCGCGCCGCCGAAAATGTCGTTGACGAACTCGAATCCTCCGCCATGTGGTAGCGGCTCAATCTTGATCTTGCAATCACCGTACTGGCCATGTCCGCCGGTCTGCTTTTTGTGTTTGCCCTGCACGTCGGCGCGGCCGCGAATGGTCTCGCGATAGGGAACCTTGGGCGCTTTCAAATTCACTTCCGTGTGGAAGCGTTTCTTCATCTTCGAAACCACGACTTCGATGTGCTGCTGCCCGGTCCCCGCAATTAAGAACTCTTTGGTCTGCGGATCGCGGAAGAACCGCAGCATAGCGTCCTCTTCCATCAGTTTGTGGATGCCGGGCCCCAGCTTGTCCTCATCGGCGCGGCTTTTGGGCTCGATGGCAAAAGTGATCGCCGGCTCCGGCAGCTTCACCTTGGGATACTGAATCGGCGCGTTCTTGTCGCCCAGCGTGTCGCCGGTCAAGGTGTCTTTCAACTTCGACACCACGCCGATGTCACCGGCGTGCAACTCATTCACCGGAACGGTCGTTTTCCCCTGCATGATGCCGATATGCGCCAGCTTTTCCGACGACCCGCGCGGATAATTTAGTAACGCCGCGTCATTCTTCAACACGCCGGAAAAAACCTTGAAGTAAGAAATGCGCCCGGCGAAAGCATCCGACACCGTCTTGAAGACATACAGTGAAACCGGCTCGGCATCGGTCTCATGCCGTCGCGGCGGTTCGCCGTTACTGCTGGTAACTTCTCCCTGCACCCAATCGTGTTCCGAGGGCGCGGGGGTGTAGTCAACGATGAAATCCATCACGCCATCGGCGCCGATGTTCCCCAGACCCGAGCTGAAGATGACGGGAAAAATCCGGTCCTCGCGGATTGCTTCATGCAGCGCCGGAACCAGATCTTCCTCAGGGATAGTTCCCTTTTCGAAGAACTCCTCCATCAATTCATCTTTGCCCTCGGCCACCATCTCGACCAGCCGTTCGTGCGCCTCCTGCGCCCGCTCTTTCATGTCGGCTGGAATCTCAGCTTCTTTGCCTTTGCCATCGCCACCCAGCGCGTAGGTGTAGGCCTTCATTCGCACCAGATCGACCACGCCGCTGAAATTCTTTTCGCGTCCGATCGGCAACTCCAGCGGAATCACGTCACGCCCGAACGCGTTGGTCAGCGACTCAAGGACCCGGTCCGCATCAGCGCGCTCGCGGTCCATGCGGCTGGCGACGATCAGCCGTGGTGTTTTGTATTCCTCGCAATAATTCCAGACGCGCTGGGTCACGACTTCGACCCCCGCAACGCCATCCACCACAACAATCGCCGCGTCCACCACCGGCAACACCAGCTTGGCTTCATGCACAAACATGTTGAAGCCCGGGGTATCGATAATGTTGATTTTGGTTTTGCCCCACTCGACGTGCGCGAGGCTTGCCGACAGCGACATCTTGCGGGCAATCTCTTCGTCGTCGTAATCGGTGGGAGCGGAGCCATCGTCCACACGCCCCAACCGTGGATTGGCTCCCGAGGTGTACAGCATGGCCGAAACTAGGGAAGTCTTGCCGGCATGTCCGTGGCCCACGATGGCCACGTTACGTATATTCGCGCCTTCATAAACCTTCACGGGTTCGCTCCTACGTAGCCGCAGGTGTCCTCACCTGCGAGGCCAGCGAAAGCGATAGGATGCTACCACAGCAAAATGGGAGGCTCAACCCAACTGAGAACTAAGAACCAGGAACTGAGAGCTAAATTTCCAACCGTTTTTTTTGGAAGCCCCTATCGTCTGCTAAAGTGCTCGGATAAAAATGTTCACCGGTGCCCACGTCCTTCTCTACAGCGACAAGCCCGAAGAAGACCGTGCCTTCTTCCGCGACGTTCTCGAGTTCCCCTCGATCGACATCGGCCACGGCTGGATGCTCTTCAAACTCCCGCCCGCCGAAGCCGCCCTGCACCCCTCGAACGGAGGCGCCGGGCAACTCCACGGTGGACGCCATCTGCTGGGCGCCGTCCTCTACCTGATGTGCGACGATGTGCAGGCAGTGATCAAGAAGTTGGAAGCCAGACAGGTGGAGTTTTCTTCCCCCGAGGAAGCTCCCTGGGGCATCAAGACAACCATCAAACTCCCCAGTGGCGGAGAGTTGGGCCTGTACCAACCCAAACATCCAACGGCCTATTAGTAAAACAAAACCCTTGTCATCCTGAGGGAGCGGAAACTGGCGCAGCGCTGTCTCCGCGAGTCGAAGGACCCCTACGGCCTTCACGGTTCGCTCGTTCTGGGGCACAATACACCTGCCATGTTCCCCCAACTAGCTTGCTTCACCGACGCAGCCTTCCTCCTTCTGCGCCTCATGGTCGCTGCCATCTTCATCACCAGCGGCTGGAGCCACGTCACCAAACCCGCAGAGCGCAGCAAGAGCATCGAGATGAGCAAGGGCTTCACCATTTTCCTGGGGATAGCCGAGCTAGCCGGCGGGCTGGGCGTAGCCTTCGGAGTCCTGATCCAACCAGCCGCAATCGGCTTAATCCTGTTGATGTTGGGAGCAATCCAGAAAAAGGCGTTGGTCTGGAAGACCGGCTTCTGGGGAGAAAAATCCAACGGCTGGCACTACGAGGTGATGTTGATCCTAATGAACCTGGTCATCCTAACAACGAATGGCGGACGTTATGTGCTGCTGGGATGACCGAACCGTTCACGTAATTTGTTCCGCGCAAATCCGTGAAAATCCGTGGCCATTCTTTGGACTTGCCTGACTCAAATCCGCCACCTTGATTTCCCCTGGTCCTCTGGCCTATGCTTAAGCGCACTGGGGGCGTGATTTGAAGCACCGCCTGACTGCCGGATCTCTGTTGACCATGCTGCTGGTGAGTATCTTTACTCCCGCGGCTATGGCTACGTCTGGCCCGGCCCCCCACGCCTGCTGTCTCCGCCGCATGCATCACGGAGACTCCTCGAACCCCAGTTTCAACACAACTAACAAACAACATGGCAACTGTTGTCCTCCCTCGGTGACGCCGCACTGCGCCGAGATGGCATCGCCGCCCAACGACAAAGCTCCTAATAGCTCGTCACCGGCTCAGGCATCACCCCATCCCCGTCCCTTCACCTGGGACATCATTTCCGACATTTCGGTCCGCGGACCGCCTAACACCTAAGCCGCCGAAAAACCAAGTCAGCAAGATTTAGAAGCCTTGTCTTTTCGCAGCCGAGGGCCTGCCTTTTGAGCGCAGCCGAAGGGCCGCCTGCTTCTTTATCCACCTGACTCTCTCCTCAACCAGCCGACCGCACTGCGGTCAAGGAACCCATGTCCCGTTGGATCGCAATTGTCGTTGCACTGGGCGCGTTCGCAATCATCGCGTTCAGCTTCTCTGGGCCAATCCGCAATTGCTGCGGAGCACGGCCGGAACCCAGCGCTACCGAGGCCAAACTAGCGCGAAGTCTGCATGCGCTATCAATCCCAGGCGAGGCCCGCGACGCCAGGAACCCTTTCAGCGCGAATCCCGAGATCCTTCAGGAAGCACGGCGCCACTTCGCCGATCACTGCGCCTCCTGCCACGCCAACGACGGCAGCGGCAACACCGAGATGGGCCGCAACCTCTATCCGCGCTCGCCGGATATGCGCCAGGCCGCAACCCAACAACTTACCGACGGTGAGCTTTACTACATCATTCACAACGGCATCCGCTGGACGGGTATGCCTGCCTGGGGATCGACCGACAACGATCCCGATAGTTGGAAGCTGGTGCTGTTTGTCCGCCATTTGCCCGACTTGACTCCCGTCGAACTGCACGATATGGAGCAACACAACCCGCAAAGCCCTGCGGAATTAGAAGAACAACAGCAAGAAGAAAAATTTTTAAACGGAGAAACAAAATGAAAAAGCATTCCTTTGCCCTTACCTGCGCCTTGCTACTCAGCACTTTTGCCGTAGCCCACGGTGGCATGGACCATGTCATGGGAACGGTCTCTGAACTTTCCAGCCACTCCATTTCCGTCAAAGCAGTCGATGGAACCACCAAGATTGTCGAGTTCGACAAAGAAACGAAATTCCTGAAAGGCGAATCTCCCGCCGCGGCCAGCGACGTTCACGTGGGCGACCGCGTAGTCATTCACGCCCACAAAATGGACACCACCTTGCATGCCGCCGAAGTAAAAATCGGCACCGCCAAGGCTGCAGCCCAGAAATAGAAGTCCAGAAACAGGAGACTCGATGACCCGCCTCGTCACCATTTTCGCCGTGCTGTTCGCCAGCCTCGCCGCCTACGCGACGATATTCGGATCAGTCCACGGCTTAATTCATGACCCGCAACACCGCCCAGTGCAGAATGCGCAGGTGACCATCCGCTCGCTCACCTCAGAGTGGAAGCAGTCGTCTACGACCGATGACGCCGGCGAATTTCATTTCGACAACATTCCTCTCGGCGAATACAAAGTCACTGTCGAAACCCAGGGGTTCGCAACCGAAGAACAGAAACTAACCCTGTCCTCCGGACGCGACGCCCGACTGCATTTCTCGTTAACCCTGGCCACCAGCAAGGAAACCGTCGACGTCACGGACGTTGCCGCCGGGGTGAATCCCGAATCGTCCACTTCGACCAGCATCATCAGCCGCAAGCAAATCGCAGAAGCCCCCGGCGGCGATAACGCCAACAGCCTCGCGATGATCACCAACTACGTACCTAGTGCCTACCTGGTGCATGACCAACTGCACATTCGTGGTGGCCACCAGGTATCCTGGCTGCTTGACGGCGTTCCCGTTCCCAACACCAACATCGCTTCCAACGTCGGCCCGCAATTCGATCCCAAAGACATTGATTATTTGGAAGTCCAGCGCGGCGGATACTCCGCCGAATACGGCGACCGCACTTACGGCGTCTTCAACGTAGTCACACGTTCGGGATTTGAGCGCAACCGTGAAGCCGAATTAGTGACCAGCCTGGGGAATTTTTACAGCACCAACGATCAGTTCAGTTTCGGCGACCACACCGAGCGCTTCGCCTACTATGGCAGCATTTCGGGATACCGTACCAACCTCGGTCTCGAGACCTCCAGTCCCGAAGTCATTCACGATCAGGCCGCCGGACTCGGTGGATTTGCTTCCATCATCTTCAACAAAACGCCGTCCGATCAATTCCGCCTCGTGACTTCTCTTCGCGGCGATCACTACCAGGTGCCCAACGATCCCGATCAACAAGCCACCGGCATCCGCGATGTAGAAGACGAGCGCGATACATTCGTCAACGCTTCCTGGCTGCATACCTTCGGTCCGGGAACTGTATTGACGATTTCGCCCTTCTACCACTTCAACCGCTCGCACTATATCGGCGGCCCTAGCGACACGCCGGTGATCCCCGAAGATGATCGCGGATCAAACTATGTCGGCGGGGTGGCATCCATCGGCGTCAATCGCCGGCGCAACAACACCCACGCGGGAGTACAAGTCTTCGGCCAGCGCGACAATCAGTTCCTGTCGTTGACCACCGCCGACGGAAGCAGTCCCACGCAAACCCAACGCGTCCCGCAGTGGGGAAACGTGGAAGCGGTCTTCGTGGAAGATCAATTCAAGCTGACGTCATGGCTGACGCTGAACGGCGGCCTGCGCCTGACGCACTTCAGCGGCTCGATCAGCGAAAATTCCGCCGACCCGCGTATTGGCGCAGCGCTTCGCATCCCGCGTCTGAACTGGGTCTTTCGAGGGTTTTACGGACGCTACTACCAGGCCCCGCCATTGTTGACGGCGCAAGGCCCGGTCATAGAGCAGGCTGCGTCCGAGGGCTTCGCACTTCTGCCTTTGCGCGGAGAACGCGACGAACAGCACGAGTTCGGACTGACCATTCCTATCGCCCGCTGGACTTTCGACATCTCCAACTTCCGCACCACGGCAAGAAATTTCTTCGACCACGATGTGCTCGGCAACTCAAACATTTTCTTTCCGCTTACGCTGGAGCGTGCCCGCATCCGTGGCTGGGAAGCCACCGCCAATTCCCCGCTCATCGCAAGACGCGCTCAATTCCACCTTGCTTACTCTCATCAATACGCGGAATGGAACGGTGGCGTGACCGGCGGCCTCATCAGCGACGAAGCTTGCGAAGAGGTTCTCTGCTTTCTCGACCACGACCAGCGCGACACCCTTTCGACGGGAGTGAACTTCAGCCTGCCATGGCGCTCGACAGTGGACTTCAACACCGCCTACGGATCAGGCTTCCTGAACGGCGAAGGCGACGAAGAACCGACCCACCTCGGTTCGCATACAACATTTGACTTGGCCTTGGGGAAATCGTTCGGGGAGAGATTCTCGCTGCGCGTAACCGCCCTGAACCTGACCAATCACCGCTACTTGTTGGACAACAGCAACACCTTCGGCGGTACGCACTTCATCAACCCACGCGAAATCGCGGTTCAGATAAAGTACCGTTTTCGGTACTAGTGGGGCAACGGCCTTTAACAACAGGAAACACAGAGTTACACAGAAGAATTTCATTCAAGCTTGCCAAAATCATCCCGGGGCCCCTGTGTGAACCTCAGGACTACAATGTCGCTGTGCCTGAACCAACACCGCCGCGGCAAGCGCAATCGCTGGAAGCGAAGGGCATCATCGTGGTCGCGGTGCTGGTGCTTATCATTTTGGTCGTGCGCTACTGGCACCAGATTCCCTGGAGCGCGCGCTGACCGTGCCGCGCGATCCTTTGCTGGTGGTGATTATTGGGCCGACCGGCAGCGGTAAGACGGCGCTGTCGATTGCTCTGGCGCAGAAGTTCGGCGGGGAAATCGTCAATTGCGATTCCGTCGCGATGTATCGCGAGTTTGAAATCGGCACCGCCAAGCCGTCGGCCGCAGAGCGTCAGCTCGTTCCCCATCATTTGCTGGATATCGTCGATCCCACCGGATTTATCACGGCCGGAGAGTACGCGCGACGTGCTCGCGAAATCCTAGTGGGTATTAAAGATCGTGGGCGGCTGCCTATCGTAGCCGGTGGGACGGGACTTTACTTGCGGGCTTTGATCGACGGGCTCTTTCCTGGGCCGCAACGTTCGGAAAAATTGCGCACGCGGCTGCTGGAAACCGCGGAACAGCGCGGCAATAAATATTTGCATTGCATTTTGCGCAAGCTCGATCCGGTGGCGGCAGAGAAAATTCACGCGCACGATGTCCCGAAAGTCGTGCGGGCGATTGAGGTTTGCATGGCATCGCGCCAGCCAATGACCGAGTTATGGAAGCAAGGCCAGGACTCGCTGGTGGGATTTCGAATCCTTCGAATCGGGCTCGATCCCGAGCGGCAAGCGTTGTATGAGCGCATCAACCTTCGCGCGTTGCAAATGTTCGAGCAGGGTCTGGTGGAAGAAGCGTCTGATCTGCGGCAGAAATATGGAGATGATATTCAGCCGCTGTATTCACTCGGGTACAAGCAAGCCATGCAGTTGTTGAAGAATGAAATCAGCCGCGAAGCCGCGATGAAAGCCGCGCAGCAGGCGCATCGCAACTATGCCAAGCGGCAGATGACCTGGTTCCGGCGGGAGCCCGAAGTATCGTGGCTTAAGGGTTTTGGAGATGATGCCGCGATTGCGGCGGAGGCTGTTCAACTTCTGCAAAAGGCTTAACCACAGAGGGATTCGGTGGTGATTTTAGGGTTCTTTTAGCGGGCCGAGTTTGCCGACATCTTCTTTACCATCGCCAGAACTAGTTTGCGGTCTCCGTCGTTAAGGTTTACGGAGTAGCGGCGAATCTGACTAAGGAAACGAACTTCATCATCGGAGAGCTGCGGTAGCCCCTTGCTGCCATTTCCATTGGTCGACTCGGCGAAGAATTGCGACAGGGCAAGTTCCATGGCGCCGGCAATTTTCGCCAAGGTGTCGAGCGAGGGGATGGTGTGTCCGTTTTCCACGCGCGACAGGTAGCAGCGCAGCAGGCCCGTGCGCTTTTCGATATCGCCCTGGGACATCCCCTTTCCCAAACGGAAATTGCGTATCGTCTCGCCAATGTTCATAGAAGAAGTATTCCTACAAGAGTTACCGGAGGATGTTGCATAGTAACCAGAAGAGTACCGTCTGGCAAGGGGAAATTGAGTGGAATTTCTCTGGTTTGTTAAAGCACTCAGCTTTCAGCATTTAGCATTCCACCCGCACCGGACGGGGTTTTCCCGGCAAATCATTTCTTCAATGTCCTGGCCAGAAATTCGTCGATGTGTTTGCGAGCGTCAGCGGTATCGTCTTTGCGGTAGGAACTGTTCACCGGATTTTCGAATCCGTGCCCGGCATCGGGATAAATGTGGATCTCCGGATTCTTTCCCAAGTCCTTTAGAGTCTGTTCGAATTTCTTGATGTCCTCGGTCGAGATGCCGCGGTCCTGACCGCCAAAAATTCCCAGTACGGCCGCGTTCATTTTCTTCAGGTCGTCTTTATCGTCGGCCAGGTGGCCGTAGTTGATGACGACGGCGGCGAGGTCAGGCTCTGCCAATGCGGTGTCGAGCGCGTAGCCGCCGCCCATGCACCATCCGATGGCTCCGATGCGGTCTTTCTTGACGTCGGGCTGCGATTTCAGAAATTCGACTGCCAGATGTAGGTCGCGGGCGGCACGGTCATCGGGAACTCCGCGCATGAGTTCGTGTGCGACTTCCGGAGTGGTAGCCACTTTGCCGCGATAAAGATCGATGGCGAGAGTGGTATAGCCCTCGTCGGCCAGCGTCGAGGCCTGTTCTTTTACCCAGTCGTTCAATCCCCACCATTCGTGGATCACCACCAGCGCGGGGAATGGGCCTTTGCCTTTGGGGGCATATAGAACGGCGTTGACGGTGTCATCGCCGCTTTTGTAGGTCACGTCTTTGCCCGTGGCTGCGAGGGAGAAGATCGAAGCAAAGAGCACGAGAACGACTAAAAATATTTTCTGCATAGAAGTCCTTGTTGAACATTCATAGATCGATTTCCATGTATTTCGCGCCAGCCACTGGATTCGAACGGTACGCTGCGATTTCCCGGAAGCCCATTCGTCTGTACATGGCGACCGCGTCCATCATCGAAGGCTCAACCGTATCCAGGCGCAGATGACGATATCCGATCTGTCGCGCCTCCGACAAGATGCGTTCACATAGAACCCGGCCCAGTCCTTTGCCACGATAGGACCGACGCAGATAGAGACGTTTCATCTCGCAAATCTGCGGCCCGAGTTTGTGCAGTGCCCCGCACCCAGCAACTGCACCGTCGCTCAGGGCAAGCAGCAAGCGGCCTTCGGGTGGCGCGTATTCTCCCGGCAACTCAGCAAGCTCTTTGTCGAAGCCTTGGAAACACAAACTAAAATTCAGCGAGTTTGCGTACTCGAGGAACAACTCTCGGACCGTCTGAATCTGCTCAGGAGTTTCTGCCAACTCGATCACTACCCCATGTACATGCCGCCGTTCACGTTGAGAGTCTGGCCGGTAATGTATCCGGCTTCGTCCGAGGCGAGGAACGCCACCGCATTGGCGACATCATCGGTCGCGCCTACGCGGCCCAGCGGGATTACCTTCAGCGCGGTCTGCTTGAACTCCTCCGACAACGTCGATGTCATGGCCGTCTCGATAAACCCAGGGGCCACTGCGTTGCAGGTGATGTTGCGCGAGGCCACTTCACGGGCCATGGCCATAGTGAGGCCAATCAGGCCGGCTTTCGAAGCCGCATAGTTTGCCTGCCCGGCTTGTCCGGTTTGGCCGAAGACGGAGGTGACGTTGATGATGCGCCCCCAGCGCTGTTTCAGCATGGAGCCGATGGCTTGCTGAATACAGAGATACGCCGAAGTCAGGTTGGTGTTGATGACGTCGTCCCAGTCGGTTCGCTTCATGCGCATGACCAACTGATCGCGAGTGATACCGGCGTTGTTGATCAGGATGTCGATCTTGCCCAGGTTCGCGATGATCTTTTTGAAAGTCGCCTTTACTTGATCTTCGTTGCCCACATCCAACACGAAGACGACCGCTTTTCCGCCGGCGCCGGCAATTTCCGCGGCGAGTTCATCAAGCTTGGCTTGATTGCGCGCCGCGAGTGCGACCGTCGCACCTTTCTGCGCGAACTTAAGCGCTATGCTGCGGCCGATTCCCTGCGATGCCCCGGTCACGATCGCGACCCGGCCAGAAAGACTCATGGATTCTCCTCGGTAGTTTGCAATCAGGAATTATAAGGGAGTGGAACGCATCGATTCAGGGCGATGTCCCTCATTCCATCACCAGCCCGCCGGTAAGTTCCGCCAAGCGTTGAATGCGATGATCGGCACACCACTGCTGAAGCTCATCGACAACTCTCTCGGTGGCTCGCGGGTCCCAGTAGCTTGCCGTTCCCACTTGCACCGCCGTGGCCCCCGCCAGCAGAAACTCGATGATGTCTTCGGCTTTGGAAATTCCGCCCATGCCAATCACCGGAATTTTCACCGACTTCGCGACTTCGTACACCATGCGCAAGGCGATCGGCTTGATCGCCGGACCGGAAAGCCCGGCGGTGACGTTGGCAATGCGCGGCTTGCGGGTTTCGGCATCGATGGCCATGGCAACGAAGGTGTTAATCAGCGAGATCGCGTCGGCTCCGGCATTCTCGGCGACACGCGCCATGTAGCCAATGCTGGTCACGTTGGGTGAAAGCTTCACGATGAGCGGACGCCTCGCAATGCGTTTGGCGATTGTGACTACTTCTTCCAATGATCGCGGATCGCTGCCGAACTGTATGCCGCCATGCGCCGTATTCGGACACGACACGTTCAACTCATATGCTGCGATGCCTTCGCCTTCATTGAGAATATCGAGGGTGCGTTCGTAGTCTTCGCGGCGGTAGCCGAAAACGTTGGCGAACACGACTGTGTCTTTAATTTTGCGAAGCTTGGGAAGTTTTTCTTCAACGAAGCTGCGCGCGCCAATGTTTTGCAGGCCGATCGAATTCAGCATTCCCGCAGCGGTTTCAAACAAACGAGGCGGGGGATTCCCCGCCATGGACTCGCGCGAGAGTCCTTTGACCACAAAGCCGCCGAGTTTTTGCAGGTGCACGACATCTTCGAACTCGATGCCATAGCCAAAAGTTCCGCTGGCCGCGATGACCGGGTTCTTGAGATTGATCCCGCAAAAACTGACACTCAGGTCAGGCGTACCTGGGCCCTTGGGAGAGGCCATCAGCGAATGCCTTCCTCAGCCACCAGCGAGGCAGGCTCGACTTTTTGCATGGTGCGTTGCGACGGACGTTCACGAGCCTCGCCTCGGCGGGTGACCAGCGCTTCGGTCAGTACTCGTCCAATGGCGTGGGTCGGGGCATTGATGCCCAGCAGTGATGCCAAGGTTGCAGCCATGTCGACCGGCTC
>DATBAT010000337.1:0-4191 GCA_036271375.1 Terriglobales bacterium | reverse complement strand
GGTTTTTGGCCAGCGAGTGGCCTTCGCCGGGGAAGATCAACAGCGTGCTGGGGATTCGCAGATTGTGCAGTGCGTGGTCCAGCAGATAGTCTTCAGCGACGGCTACGCGGATGTCGTCTTCGCCGCCGACGATGTGCGTCGGCGTTTTTACTTTGTTGATTTGGAAGATGGCGGCTTCGTCGTGGTAGCGCTGCGCGGCTTCCCAGGGAACTCCGCCGAGGAAGTAGGCGTCGTCGAAGGTCATGTCGTCATTGCCCCAATTGGCGATGTGTTCTACTGCTCCGGCGCCGGTGACTGCGGCCTTGAATCTGGTGGTCTGCGTGATCAGCCAGTTGGTCATGTAGCTGCCGTAGCTATATCCGCCGATGGTCAAGTGGTTGGCGTCGGCTACGCCGTCTTTCACAAGTTGGTCTACGCCTTCGAGAATGTCTTTGCCGGGGCGCGACACAATTTCCGGGACGATCTGCGCGAGGAATTTATCGCCGTAGCCAGATGACCCGCGATAGTTGGGCTCGAAGACCAGCCAGCCGGCACCGGCGGCGAGGCGGTCCCATTGATACCAGTCTGCTTCAAAGTGGTTGCCATCGGCGTCGGCGGGGCCGCCGTGAATGAGCACGAACATCGGAAGGTTCCTGGCTTCGAATTTCCCGGGCGGATAAATCAACATGCCTTCGACGGTGGTGCCGTCATCGGCCTTCCATTGATAAGGCTTGCCTTGCGGGAGATCGCGCTCGGTGAAGAGTTTGTTGAACGCGGTGATGGGGCGCGCGTCTTGCAGTTTGTCGATGCTGTCAGCCAGATAGATTTCAGTTGGTTTCTGCAATGAGGAATAGATCAATGCGATCTTCGGGGAACCAGTTGCGCCTTCGATGTGATCGTAGGTTCCGGGCCATCCTGTCTGTTTGGAGAATTTGTCTTTTGCCTTGGCGCTATAGATCTGGACTTCGGTTCCGGTGCGAGCTGAGGCCAGCACGCCGTCGGCTACAACCGTGTACGAGTTCACCTCTCCGGTGAAATCGCTTGCCCAGCGCTGGGTTTCAGTGCTATCGGCATCGACCCAGTACAGGCGCTTTTGCGCATCCTTATATTTGCCTTCGACCGAGCCTTGTCCGACTTCGAAGAAGACGTGTTTGTTGTCGGGACTCCAGTGGATGTCTTGTTCTGTGGCTTCGTTTTTGGTGAGTTGCTTCGGGGCCTGGTCAGGCGAGACGTTGGCCAGATCGACGCCGAAGATTTCGAATTCTTCTACCCGCTCCTGCCGCTCCGAGACGGAGGTGGTGACGAAAGCTAAACGTTGTCCGTTGGGCGAGATTGCGATCTCGCCGATGTGCCAAGGCGTTTTCGCGAGGGGCTTCGATCCTGGCGTGTTATCGGGAGCGTCGTTGGAATCATCGGTGGGGATTGTACCCAGGGACTGGGCTTTCGCCATGGCTCCAGCGACATCGATGCTGAAGACCGTGTCGCCGCGTTCCCCGTCGCGATAACGGATGACATCTTTCCAGTCTTTCTTATTGGCATCTTTCTGGTCTTTGGTGAGCGGCTGGCGAGTGGCGAAGTAAAGCGACTTCGAATCGCTGGCCCAAGCGAAGGCATGAACTTCTTCTTCCGCTGTGGTGACAGGAATGGCTTCGCCTCCGGTGGGCGAGATCACGTAAAGCTGGGTGGTGTCGTCCTTGGGATCGGCTTTGTCGGCATCGTCGCCGAGGACTTTCCGGTCGGAGAGGAAGGCGATCCATTTACCGTCGGGCGACCACTGGGGATCGCTGTCGTGGCCGGAACGCGTGAGCTGGGTCAGCCCGGAATCGCGATAGAGCCAGAGATCTTTACGGAAGATGTTGAGTCCCCAGTCGGCGCGCTCGGCGCAGATGACGACGGATTGCCCGTCGGGCGAGAGCTTTACCGAAGGGTAGTCGACGAAGTTGAAAAACTCGTCGAGGGTGAGTTTAGGTTTGTCAGCGGCGAAGGCCAGGGTGCTGGTCAGAACTGCAAGGGCAAGGAGGCGTTTTCGAAGCGTCATGGGCCACGGCTTTCGTCAGGAAAATTTTCACTGCGCCGACTGCGAATTCTTTAAGGCATCGTCGAGGTCTTGGTAAGTCTTGGGCATGGCGCCTTCCATCAGCCGCCAGCCGTCGTCATAACGGCGGAACGCCACCGTCGATTCATAGGCTACGCTGCCGGAGTAGACTGCGCCTCCGACCTCATTGAGAGGGATCCATTTCCATTGGAATTCCACCTGGGCCATCTCTTCGTTTTTGCTGATGCCGCTGACGGCCGAGAGCTGGCGCTTGGCGGCGGGGACGCTGAAGTATCCGGACTCGGCGGCTTTGCTTTGCACCAGGCCGTGGAAGGCGTCCACGCCCAGGGGAGTGAGGGCCACCTCCCAGCAGGGCGGTGGGCCGATTTCGGTGGGGCAGGTGGCGTTCGAACCGGTGAGCCATCCGCGTCGCTGTAGCACGAGGTATTCGGGGGAGATGTAGTCCTTGTTGGAGACGACGCCGGTGCGCAGCCAGAAGCGCTGGGTCGCCTTAAAGGCGTCAGAGTTGGCGATGAGTTCAAAGGCCAGCCGCCGGGTGAGGAATTGCCGCGGCGAGCAGGCAGGCGCGGCACACAAAAATCCTATGACGAAGAGGACTTTTAACTTTCCCATGGGTGGCTGAGGTCTGTGCAGAATTGTACACAGAGCAGAGTAGTCATGGGGCTGGAAGTGGAAGGCCCCTCACCATTGTTCCGAAAACGAACGGTGACAAGAGATTCAAAACACTATCCTAGTTGGATGTCAGCGTGGCCGTGGCCGAGTAAGTCTTCTGTGGTGATCCTGTTTTTACTTTTGCAGTCACGGTCACTGGAGCGCTATGGTGTCTCTAGTTTCCCTTTCCAGACAGCGAAACGGTTTGCGTGCTGGACTGCGCGTTGTCGGAGAACTTCAAGGTTGCCGATCGCGAACCTTTGGCTTTCGGCTTGAAACTCACGGTCACTGTGCAGCTTGCGTTCTGGGCCAGCGATCCGCCGCAGTCATTGGTCTGGGTGAAGTCGGCGGAGTTCGAGCCGGTCACGGTGATGCTGTTTATGGACAGCGTGCCCAGGCCGGGATTGCTCAGCGTCACTGTGTTGACCGTGCTGCTGTTTACAGTGTGCGTGCCGAAGTCGAGGCTGCTGGCGGGATTCGGATTGGCTTTGGGCGCGATCACATTCGCCGTGATCAGGATTTGCTGCGGACTGCCGGGGGCGTTGTCCTGCAGGTTGAGGATGGCGGAGACCGCGCCCGTCATACTCGGCCACAGACTCAACGTGATCTTGCAGGTCTTCCCCGGAGCGAGGTTGGACATACATCCGCCGTCGTACGTCAGGTCCTTGGTGGTTGCATTTTGCAAGTTGCTCAAGAATATCCGGCTGGTGCGGATTGTGGTGGTTCCGTGGTTAGTTACGGTCAGGTACTGCGAGGTTCCGCCCCATCGGGTCACGGTCCCGAAATCGACGGTGGTGGGCGAGAAGCTTAACCCGGCAACCGAGATCGAGGTGGGATCCTGCGCGATGTTGTTACTGGTATTGCTTTCGCCACCGCCGGAGACCGTCGCCATGTTAGTGACGCTGGCAGCCGCGTTAGACGCGACGCGAATTTCGAATGGCGTCTGAGTTGCTGGCCGACCATGAAGCGGAGACGGAATGCGTCGCGGTGTTCTTGAAGGCTGGCGGCAAACCAGTGCCAGAGATCGCGGGGTCAGGGTTTGCAACTCTGGACGAATTTAGGGGGTTGCTGCGCGCGCAGTTAGGGAGTTGGCTCTCCCTCTAATTTAGGGCTCATTTTAGCTACAGCAACATCTGTATCCTTCCTACAGCAAAGACCGTAGTGCCTCGCCGGTAAACGCAACGGTATAGTTGGCCAGATATTCCTAAAAAATCTAAAAGTTTTCGGCTAACCCCCGGCTGGAACTTTGGGCGAGAGAACCTCGTCCTTAATCGTTGTGTTCGGTCGCGCGATCAGTGAAACCAGACTCCTCGGAGACAAGAACGATGGCTAAGAAACGGGAAGGTTCAACAGCAACGGCAGTTGCGCCCGCGCTCAGCGTAGGGCTGAGCAACAACGGACATCAGGGCTCGGAGTCCCCGGACCTCGCGATGATTCTCACCAGTTTGCAAGCGATGCGGAACGGAGATTTTTCGGTCCGGCTTCCGGGAGCGTGGACCGGCCTG
>DATBAT010000336.1:0-21660 GCA_036271375.1 Terriglobales bacterium | reverse complement strand
CGGATTGCCCGGAAGGCTTTCAACGCGGCTACAGCCCAACCATCCAACTGACGATCCCGCCGGCATCGCTGCCTCCATCGTCGACGGACTTTCACTCGGCTCGGGCGACGCCGTCATCGGCATTAATCCCGCGTCGGATAGCGTTTCGTCGGTGGTTACGCTGCTGCGCCTTATCGATCACGCGCGCTGCAAGTTTGAAATTCCGATTCAAAGCTGCGTGCTGGCTCATGTGACCACGCAGATGGAGGCGCTACGACAGGGAGCGCCGATTGATTTGGTGTTCCAATCGATTGGTGGCACCGAGGCGACCAATACTTCGTTCGGCGTGAATCTTACGTTGCTTGATGAGGCGCATCGAGCCGCCCGCGAACTGCATCGCGGCACGGTTGGTGACAACATCATGTATTTCGAGACGGGACAGGGAAGCGCGCTCTCAGCCAACGCTCATCATGGATGCGACCAGCAGACCATCGAGGCGCGAGCCTACGCGGTTGCCCGCCATTTCCGGCCGATGCTGGTGAATACGGTCGTCGGTTTCATCGGTCCTGAATATCTCTACGATGGAAAGCAAATCACCCGCGCCGGACTGGAAGACCATTTCTGCGGAAAGCTTCTCGGTCTTCCGATGGGGTGCGACGTCTGTTACACCAATCACGCCGAAGCCGACCAGGACGACATGGATTCGCTGCTCACGCTGCTCGCCAATGCCGGAGTGAACTACGTGATGGGCGTCCCCGGCGCCGACGATGTGATGCTTAACTACCAGAGCACGAGTTTTCACGATGCGCTCTATGTCCGATCATTGCTGGGGCTTCGTCCCGCGCCGGAATTCGAAGCATGGCTTGAACGCGGAGACCGTCGGCTTTCGGTACAGTCGCTGCTTGCATCATGACCGACCGTCTCGCCAAATCGCTCTCGCCCTACACTCCGGCGAGAGTGGGTCTGGAACGATCCGGGGTGAGCCTGGCAACGCGCGAGGTCCTGGATTTTCAACTGGCGCACGCGCAAGCACGCGACGCAGTACACGCCGCGATGGACACGGCCTCTTTGGTCGATGGTCTTTGCCAACGCCGCTTGACCGCGCTTTCGCTTCATAGCGCCGCCTCTGATCGCGCCCGCTATTTGCGGCATCCCGAACTTGGACGCACGCTTAGCCAGGAATCCGCTGGGCAAATTCCAGCTAGTCCCTGTGACGTTGTTTTCGTGATCGCGGACGGTCTCTCCGCCATCGCCGTGGATCGTCACGTTCTGCCGCTGCTCGACGCAGCCCTTCCGCTTTTTCCGCCGGAATGGAGGATCGGGCCGGCCTGCGTGGTAGAGCAAGCGCGCGTCGCGATTGGGGATGTCGTAGGTTCGTCACTGGGAGCGAAATGCTCGGTCGTTCTCATTGGAGAGCGCCCCGGGCTCAGTTCGCCGGATAGTCTGGGTGCTTACATCACCTGGGAACCTCGCCCGGGACGCACCGATGCCGAGCGCAACTGCATCTCCAATATTCGTCCCGAGGGATTGAGCTATGAAGTTGCCGCTCACAAGCTGGTGTTCTATCTCCGCGCTGCAAGAGCGCAGATGCAAACCGGAATTGCTCTGAAAGACGCCGCAGGAGAACTGAGCGACTAGCCACGGACCATGGGTTCATCGGACTGGATTCCGGTTTTGTCCGCGCACCAGCAGCAATAATCCTCCACTGGCCGCGATCACTCCCGATAGCATCAATAAGCCACTCTTCAAGTTCCCCGTCGAATCGCTGGCGGCGCCAAGAATATGCGGTCCCAGAAATCCGCCAAGATTTCCCACGGCATTGATCAGAGCGATTCCCGCCCCCGCCGACGCGGCGCTCAAGAGACCAGTGGACATAGCCCAGAAGGGACCTGACATGGAGTACACCGACAGCACCGCAACACTCAACGCAGTTATCGTCAGAGTCAAAGACGAAGCGTGAATCGTGACCAACAAGGCGCCTGCCGCTAGAAAGGCCAAGGACGCGGCATGCCAGCGCCTTTCTCCGGTGCGATCAGAATGAATTCCCACCAGCACCATCGCGACTGCCGCGATCAGATAGGGAATCGACGAGGCGAATCCTAGCGCCAGAGGACTCAGCGTCGACACCGAATGGATGAGTTTTGGCAACCACAATGTAACTCCGTAGCCGCAGGTGTTCACGCCGAAAAATACCAGGGCAAGCAGCCAGACTCGCCCGCTGGCAAGGGCGTGCCACATCGAACCTTTTTCGACGACAGAAGTTTCTTCATCGGCGAGCGTCGCCATCAACCACTGACGTTCTTCAATGCCGAGCCAGCGAACGTCTTTCGGCGTTTCCGCCAAGTAGTAGAAGACCGTCGCCCCCAACAACACTGCGGGAATGCCCTCCAGCAGAAAGAGCCATTGCCACCCGGCGAGTCCGTGCCCATGCGCTCCCAACAACAGTCCTGATATCGGTCCACCGATAATCCCGGCGACCGGCCCCGCAGTGATGAACCACGCCATGGTTCGCGCCCGGGCCTCGATAGGGATCCAATTTTTCAGATAGAGAATGATGCCGGGAAAGAACCCGGCCTCCGCCAGACCAAGTAAAAATCGCAGCGTGTAAAAATCACGAGGAGTTCTTACCAACATCATGCAGCACGAGATGATGCCCCAGCTGACCATTAACACTGACACCCAGCGCCGAGCGCCGAGTCGCTGCAAAATCAGGTTGCTGGGGATTTGAAAGAGAAAATAGCCAAGAAAAAATATTCCGGCAGCACGCCCGTAGACCGAATCGCTGAATCCAAGCTGCTTCTGCATTTGCAGCGCGGCGAAGCCAACGTTGATCCGGTCAAGGTAAGCGACGATGTACAGCAGGAACAGAAACGGCACCAGCCGCCTGGTTAACTTCCCAAGAATTGCGGCCCGGAAAATCTGGTCTGGAGTGTTCAGCCGGTTTGCCTGACTCTAAACCCCGCAAAGCGAGACGTCGATCCCAAGTTCACTGAAGGCGACGGCCTTAGCCTGCATGGCCGCGTCAGCCGACGCCGCGTCATTTCCATAGGCGACCTGGATGTGGTTGGCCTTGTGGCGTCCCATCAACTGGTCGCGGGTAATGCCATGGAGCACGGCGCTCATGATCGGCCATTGCGGAGTGGTGGCTTTCCAGCGCCGCTCGACTTCCTCCAAAGGCAACTCGATCACGCTGGCCCGGCCGAGGTCGGCTTTTACGCTATTGTCCTCAACGAAAATGCGGCTCCAGACGATCTCGCCCGGTTTGCTGATTCCCTTGAGCGTGCCTCCCCCCAACGGAAAATACATCGGAGGCTGGCGTTCGCTCGATGCACCGCGATAACCGTCGATGAAATGGTTTGGTGGCGCGGCGCCTGAGATTTCAAACACCCAGACGAACTTTCCCTCATAGTTTTCGCCGTAGCGAATGTCGTGCAGAGTAGTTTCAGGATCGAGTCCCAAACCCTGCCAGACGCGATTGGTGATGAGCGCATCGACGCCGGCGCACTCATCGACTTCATTGAAATGAGGAACTGCCTTGCCTTCGAAAAGCACGCGACTTCCTCCCGCTTCGGTTACTGGAGGACGGTCGACGTTGTTGAGAATTCCTTCCACCAAATCGGAGGCTGGCGTCAGGTCCTTCAATCCCTGCTGATACTGGATGCCGATGGCGGCGCACCCGAATTCATCAGCGATACGCACGGCAGCAATGTACATGCGGCATTGCTCGAGGATCTGATCGTCGGTAAGCTCGGTCTTGGGAGCAGTACCCGTGCGAAACTTCATGCCTTTCTTATCCAGCCAGGTGCGGACGGCTTGTGCCTCTTCCACGCCCACCCGTCGCATGGCGGCGTACAACGCCGATTGGCTAAGGCGTTCTTTGAAGATTCCCATGGGATGCAGGAGCTCATCCGGGATGATGGCGTTGTACATGCCCATGCATCCCTCGTCGAAAATTCCCAACACTGCCTTTTGCTTCAGTAGTTCCTTGGCGACGCTTGAGCCAACTTCCGAAGCTTTGGTGGCAGTTTTCCTGGCGTCGAACTTTTTTACGTGCGTGGAATCATGCGTGACCCGCTTGCCCTTTAGCCAGCGTTCTAATTGCCCTAGGAAGAACTCGTCGGTAAAATCTTCGCTCCATAGAGTGTCGTAAACCACGCCGGCTTTCGTCAGGCTGCCGTTAAGATTCAACATTCCGACCAGTCCCGGCCATTGCCCGCTCCAGTTGGCGACGGTGAGGATAGGACCTTTGTGGTGAAGCAATCCTGCGAGCACGTGGTGGCTGTACTGCCAGACGGCTTCGACCACGACAACCGGTGCATTTTCTGGAATGTCGCGAAACACGTCAATCCCGTAGCGCTGGCCATCGATGAAACCATGTCCCTTGTCTTTGTTAAAGGGATGGGCGCGCTTCACTTCGCCTCCCAACTTCTGGACGGCCTTGATGAAGGCTTTTTCGGTCTGCTCTTGTGCAGGCCAGCAAACCTGGTTGGCGGACAGGCGGAGATCGCCGCTTGCGACTAGGAAGACGGGATTGGACATCGGATGAGCCTCGTTCGAGAAATCGGTGAGCAGTGTATAACGCGTGATCTGCGTTTTCAATTAGAAACGTTACGATTTTGGTTTTCTGCTACGAAACTGCCGCGACGGGTGCTGCTTCGGGCGGACGTGCCGTGGAATTTCTGAGTCGTAATTCCGTGATCAGGCGAATGTGCTTCTCGCTTAATTCCTCGCCTTTTTTCCGCCCCATAATTTCTTGAAGCAATTCGAACGCCCGCTTGCCCATCTCGTAAGTCGATTGCGCCACCGCTGTGATGCTTGGGCTGAAATAGCGGTTCCAAACGTAATCGTCGAATCCTATCAGACTGATCTGCCGCGGCACATGAATTTTGTTTTCATCCAGCGCCTGCAACACCCCGAGCAAGAGTTTGTTGTTGCTCACCATGATGGCCGTTGGAGGTGTCTTTAATTTCAGAAGCTTCCGGGTAGCGTCGAGTCCGTTCTCAATCTGCACGCCGCCCATGGCCAAATACTCGTCGCGAATCGGCATATGCGACTCCTGCATGGCCTTGCGAAATCCCTCAAGGCGGTCGTGGTGAGGGGAAAGACCGGTGTGTCCCGCGAGCATCGCAATGCGCTCGTGGCCCAGGTCGATCAAGTGCCGTGTGGCGCTGTAACCCGCTTGCAGATTGTCGCTGCTCACGGTTCCTTCGGCCGCGGCTGGCGGGATCCGGTCGACAAAAACCATGGGAAATCGACGGCGCAACATCGTGGCGTAGGCGGTGGAATTGACGCAGCAGGCGAGCAGCACTCCATCGACCCGGCGCGAAAACAGCGTGGCCAGATGAGCATCTTCGTTGACGGCATCTTCGTTGGAGTCGCACAGCAGAACGGCGTATCCCGCTTTGCGGGCGGCATCTTCCACACCCCGGACAACTTCCGGATAAAACGCGTTAGTGATGTCGGGAACTACGACGCCGATCACGTTGGTCTTTCCGGTTTTCAGGCCGCGCGCTACGGCGTCAGGATGGTAATCGAGCGCAGCCATCGCATCCATGACCCGCTTCTTGCGTGCAGGGCTTACCGGAACCGAGGCATTCAGCACAGCGGAAACGGTGGAGGTGGAGACGCCGGCCAGCCGGGCCACGTCCCGCATGGTGTGTTTGGTTCGTTCGGTCATGCGGACGGAGGATACTCTAGCACGGCCAAGCTGTCCTGGATTGAAAAATCGTAACGTTTCGCTTGACTTTGCCCAGAGCGTGTTATACAAACCCTTGCGGTTCGACTCTCGAAGAGAAACCTTTTTTTGCTAGTCAGTTTGAGCACCTCCGCCGTGAGGTCTGTGTTTGTGAGGAGAGATTGATGCGCCGATGGATTGTGCTGACATTCCTAATGGGGTTATTCGCCATGACTGCCAATGCCGCTGTAAAAGTTGAAAAAACCGAATACAAGGGCTGGCGGAATTGTTACCGCGTTAGCAACGGCGAGATCGAACTTATAGTTACCGGCGACGTGGGGCCGAGGATTATCCGCCTCGGTTTCGTTGGCGGCCAGAATCTTTTCAAGGAATACGAAGAGCAACTCGGCAAAAGCGGGGAAGAGAAGTTTCAACTGCGTGGCGGCAGCCGGGTATGGAAGGCGCCGGAAGATCCGATTGCGACCTGGGCTCCGGACAACGTTGCGGTAAGCATCAAGACGACTGCCACAGGACTGATTGCCACCGCTCCTACGGAGCCGGTGTCGATGCTGCAAAAGGAAATCGAAGTCAGTATGGCCGCTTCGGGAAGCACGGTCACAATCTCAAACCGGATTACCAATCGCTCTCTTTATACGCTTGAGTTTTCGCCCTGGGTGCTAACCCAGATGGCACAAGGCGGCATGGCGATTGCCGGATTCCCGCCGCGGGGAAAGCATCCCATCAATCTGGAAGTGACGAATCCGCTGGCCATGTGGGCCTATACCAATCTTGCCGACAACCGCTGGAAGTTCACCAAGAAGTATTTGACGTTGCGTCAGGAACCGAACAACCACGACGCGCAGAAGTTGGGGCTCTTCAACGCCGACACCTGGGGCGCGTACCTGCTAAACAACGAAGCATTTATCAAGCGTACGAAATCGGACCCGACCAAAACCTATCCGGATTTTGGCTGCTCGTTTGAAACTTTCACCAATAATGAGTTTCTTGAGCTAGAAACACTGGGGCCGTTCGGCAAGGTCGCCCCCGGGCAGACCGTGCAGCAGACCGAGCAATGGGGCATCTTCCGCAACGTTAAACTCTCCGAGATCAGCGACGAAGCCATCGATCAGACCATACTGCCACTGCTTAAATCGGTTGGGAGCGGAAACTGATGTCTCCCGCCGCGCTCGCCATGTTCTTTGCCGGTGAAAGCAAGTTGATGTCGCTCAACGGCATCGACTTGGCGATCATCGTTTTGTATTTCGTTCTTGTGCTGGGTTTGGGAGTCTATCTCCGCAAATTCGCCAGCACCGGTGAAGACTTCTTCATGGCGGGCCGTGAGATGACGGCCTGGATCGCTGGTTTGAGCTTTATCTCGGCTAACCTCGGCTCGCTCGAGATGATGGGCTATGCGGCGGCGACCTATCAGTACGGAATTCTGGTCGCACATGCTTACTGGATCGCGGCCATCCCGGCCATTCTATTTCTCGCGCTGGTGATGTTGCCGTTCTACTACATCTGCAAGACGCACTCTGTCCCCGGCTATCTGCATCTGCGTTACGGCGAGGGCGCGCGTTCGCTCTCCGCGATTTCGTTTGCGGTCATGACCATTTTGATGAGCGGCATCAATATGTATTCGATGGCCGTGATCATGAAGGTCATCCTGGGTTGGGACATTCACTTCAGCATCTGGGTTTCCTCCCTTACGGTCGCGATTTACGTTATGGCCGGCGGGTTGTTGTCGGCGATTTTCAATGAAGTTTTGCAGTTCATGCTGATCTGGCTTGGCTGCCTGGTCATCCCCATCGCGGGGTTGGTCGAAACCGGCGGATGGCACGGCATGGTGGCGCGCATCTCGCAAAATTTTCCCGGCCAGGATTTCATCCACATGTGGAGCACCCTGGGTGCGTTCTCCGACAATCCCATGGGCGTGCATTGGACCGGCGTAGTTTTCGGCTGGGGCCTGGCAATTTCATTCGGATATTGGACGACGGATTTTCTGGTAGTGCAGCGCGTCATGGCCGCGAAAGATTTACGCTCAGCTCAGATGGGAACCATCATCGGCGGGTTCTTCAAGATGCTGGTGCCGCTGATCGTAATTCTCCCCGGCTTGCTGGCACTGGCCGTGCTGCCCTACAAGTTAGTGCCTGAAACCATGGCAGGCATGGCGGGCGCGCACACCTACAACGAAGCGCTGCCGCTGATGCTGGCCCGATACTGTGGTCCAGGTTTGCTCGGGTTGGGCGTCACGGCGTTGATTGCCGGGTTTATGAGCGGCATGGCGGGCAACGTCAGTGCATTTGCGACCGTCTGGACCTACGACATTTATCGCCCGCTCATTCGCAAGCAGGCCAGCGACCAGCACTACTTGAGCATGGGACGATGGTGCTCACTGGTGGGAGTGATCGTCAGCATCGCTACCGCCTATCTGGTCATGGATTTTTCCAGCATCATCGTTTATGCGCAGGTGATTTTCGTTTTCTTCATCGTTCCGATGTTCGGCACGGTCATTCTCGGCATGATGTGGAAGCGCACTACGCCAGCCGCCGGCTTCTGGGGGCTTTTGGCAGGCATTCTCGTCTCCATGCTGCTGTGGCTGTGGGTGAAGTTGGATCCCTCGGCGCTGCGCCATGTGGCGTTTTCCGTTCACGCCAAGGACATGGCCGAGAATATTTACCGTGGCATGTGGGCCTTAATCGCGAATGTCGTAGTGACGGTTGTGGTCTCGCTGTTTACTAAACCTAAATCCGACGAAGAATTGAAAGGCTTGGTTTACGGCTTGACGTCGATTCCGTCGGAGTTGGAAATTCCGTTCTTCAAGCGGCCGGTCACCTGGGCCGCCGCGGTGGCTGTAGGATTTGTGTTGCTCAATCTGATTTTCTGGTAGGTCTTCGATGAGCATTAAGAAAATGATTTCGATCTGGTTTTTCGTGGGCGGGTTGCTTACCGCCTACGGAGTGCTGATCCTGATTGCCGGGTTGATGGGCAGCGGCGGTGGACGCGAAGTAGTGATGCAGGGGCTGCATCTCCAGATTTGGTGGGGAATTGGGATGTTGATTTTGGGTGTGGTGTATTTGGTGAGATTCCGGCCGGGACGGGCAGGGAATTAAGCGGTCCGAGAACATTCCCCCTCGCCTCGATCCTTTCTGCTTCACAATTCTTATCTTCCTGAGGCTCTCATGAAAACGAAAGCTGGCTTCAATCGTCGGCAGTTTCTGGCAACTACCTCCGCGGCTGCGGTGGGAGTTGCAGCGCTCCAAGGCAAAGACCTCTCCGCACAAACTACCCCGCAAAGTTTTCAATCGGGCGCGGGATCTACGATTCCTTATTCCCGCCAGGTATTGTTCGCGGAGCACGCGCCGCAACGCTCCTACACCGGAACACAGGCGGGTGAAGTGGCTTTCCCCTTGGGAGGAATTGGGACAGGTACGGTGTCTCTGGGTGGCCGCGGCGATTTGCGCGACTGGGAGATTTTCAATCGTCCCGCCAAGCGGCGGGTGTTGCCGTTCAGCTTTGTAACCTTGTGGGCTCGGCCCGAAGGTGGTCATGGAACTCTGCGAGTTTTAGAAGGACCACTGCAACCTCCGTTCACCGGTTGGAACGGTTACAACCGTGAGTCCGGACAAGGGCTGCCGCATTTTCAGAAGGCAAGATTCACCGGAACGTATCCCATCGCTAAAGTTGATTTCGAAGACGGCGCTCTGCCCGTAGATGTTTCGTTGGAAGCCTTCAATCCATTCATTCCGCTTAACGTTGATGACTCCAGTCTTCCTGTTGCGGTTTTTAAGTACAAGGTGACAAACCGCAGCAGCAAGGCGGCAGATATCGCAATTGCGTTTTCCTTGTTGAATCCTGTGGGATATGACGGAAAGGCATTTCTCGAGGGCGTCGGACATCCGGGATTTGGGAAAAATGTGTGCAAGCTCAATCAAGAGCAGGCTGCGGCGGCGAAGGTCGCCGGTCTCTCTTTGATTTCGGAGAAGTATTCAACGGGCGATCCTCGCTACGGTTCGATGGCTCTACTCACTACCAATTCGTCTTTCACTGCACGCACCAGTTGGGAGGGTGGCGAGTGGTGGGACTCGTATCAAAAGTGGATCGATGAATTTATCGCTGACGGCAAGATGCACAACCCCGATACGTCGAAGCCAACTGCGGACGGCAAGTCTGACTATTCCACTCTGGCGCCAAACGCCCGGTTGGCCCCCGGAGAATCAACCACCGTCACATTCGTGATGGCCTGGTATTTTCCCGTCCGGGAGAACTATTGGCACGATGACGACGAGCAGATGAAAGGCAAGAAGCTGACCAATTACTACGGGACGCGATTCAAGAGTGCCTGGGAGGTGGCCAGCCATACCGCCGGCAGGCTGCCTGAATTGGAAAGCAAGACACGTTCGTTTGCCGACACCTTCTTCTCGAGTTCTTTGCCGCCCTACGTGCTGGAGGCAGTTTCGAGCCAGGCTTCGATCATGCGGACGAATACTTGCATGCTGCTCGAAGGGAAACAGTTTTTCGGGTTTGAAGGCTGTGGCGACGATCAGCACAACGGATGGATGACTTGCACCCATGTGTGGAACTACGAGCAGGCGGTGGCGTTTCTCTTTCCTGAGTTAGAGAGGTCGATGCGCGATACAGAGTTTCTCCACGAGATGCGGAGTGACGACAGCATGGCGTTTCGCTCCATGGTCCCTCTGGACATCAAGCAGTGGGATTTTCGGCCCGCGGCCGACGGCCAAATGGGTTGCATCATGAAGCTGTATCGCGAGTGGCAGATCTCGGGAGACGACGCGTTCCTGAAAAAGATGTGGCCGAATGCCAAGCGTGCTCTGGAGTTTGCCTGGAAGTTCTGGGATGCCGACAAAGACGGCGTAATGGAAGGCGAGCAGCACAACACCTATGACATCGAGTTCTTCGGCCCTAACACGATGATGACCACTCTTTATCTGGGCGCACTGAAAGCAGGGGAACTGATGGCTGCCGCCGTCGGGGACACAGCTGCCTCTGCCAACTACCGCGAAATCCGCGAGAAGGGCGCGAAGAATATCGAAGCGTTGTGGAATGGTGACTTCTATATTCAAAAAGTGACGCCCACGGACGAGATCAAACCCATGCCTCCCTACGACAAGGAAGATTGGAAGAAGCGTGTGGTGCTGGACGGGCAACTGAAGTATCAGTACGGCGAGGGCTGCCTATCCGATCAAATGCTTGGACAGTGGTTTGCCGACGTGATGGGAATGGATCTCGGTTTGAACAAAGAGCGTGTACGGAAGGCGCTACAAGCGGTCTACAAACACAATTTCAAACATGATTTCTGGCAGCATCCCAATACCCAACGCATTTACGCCGTCAACGATGAAAAAGGCCTGCTGATTTGTTCGTGGCCGAACGGCGGGCGTCCTGCGCTTCCGTTGGTGTACGGCGACGAAGTCTGGACGGGCATCGAGTATCAAGTGGCGGCGCATTTGATCTACCAGGGATTGTTGGAAGAGGGCCTCGCGATCGTGAAGGGAGTCAGTGATCGCTACGACGGCGTGCGGCGGAATCCGTGGAACCAGATCGAGTGGGGCAATCATTACACGCGCGCCATGGCCAGCTATTCCGTAATGCTGGCGCTTTCCGGATTTCACTATTCAGCAGTCGAGCGTAGCGCAACTTTTCAACCACGCGTGAAGGCGGACAACTTTCAGTGCTTCTTTGCCGCAGGTTCGGGATGGGGCTTGTACAGCCAGAAGCGGCAAGGAGGCGCGCTAACCGCCCGCATCGAATGCCGTCACGGAGAGCTGATGTTGAAGCGCGTCGCGCTGGCCAAGGGCTCGAAGGCTGTAGTGACGGGGCCCGACGGAAGTTCCGTCGAAGGTACGATGAAAAACGGATCGGAAGTGGAGTTCGCGCAAGAGGTGACCATCCCAGAAGGAAAGTCAGTTGTAATTGTTTTGACCTAGCCGTGAATTGTTCGTGAATCTTGTGTCAGGCAATTTCGCGGATATTGCCTGACAGCCCAATCCTCAGTAAAGTTGCGAGCAGGCCAACCATGCTGCCGCGAACGCTCAACGAAATCTTCTTCAATGTAGTAGAACGCAATGTTCCGCGGCTCATGCTGTGGAAGAAGGCCGAGGACTGGCTCTCCACTTCTACCGTTGAGTTTTATGCGCAAGTGGTGGCGACTGCGAACGCGCTCAGCAAGTTGGGCATTCAACGCGGCGACCGCGTTGCCATCCTCAGCGAGACCCGGCGCGAGTGGACTGTCGCCGACTTCGCCACGCTGCTGATCGGTGGTGTTGTGGTGCCAATTTACCCGACACTGACCGCCGAGCAGACCGCCTTCATGCTGCAGGATTCCGGCGCACGCGCCATTTTTGTCTCCAACGAAAAGCAATTGGCGAAGGTGTCGAGCATCAGGGATCAGACCAACCTTGAACACGTGATTCTGATGGACGAGGGCGGAGAAGCGCCGTCCATGGCGGAGTTCATGGTTGCGCGTCCCGGGCCTAAAGACGAGCCTCTGGAACGGCTGGCTCGCTCCATTGTCCCCGAAGACCTCGCGACCATCATCTATACCTCAGGCACGACGGGAGTTCCCAAGGGCGTGATGTTGACTCACGCGAACATGGCATCGAATCTGGCGTGCTCACTCTACGGAATTGACCTTGGCCCTGGCGACGTCAGCGTTTCCTACCTGCCGCTTTCGCACATCACCGCCCGGCATCTGGATTTCGCGGTGCTTCAACTGGGCGTTACCGTCGCCTACATTACTTCGATTGAGCAGCTACCGCAGGCCCTGAAAGAAGTCCGCCCGACGATTTTCGTGGGCGTGCCGCGCCTCTACGAAAAAGTTCACGGACAGGTTGCCCTCAAGACGCAAGCTGGATTCAAGAAGAAGCTTTTCGATTGGGCGCTGAAAGTTGGACGAGCGCATAACGCGGAAGTGCTGAACGGGAAGGCTCCAACTTCTCTGCAATGGAAGCTGGCCAATCGCCTGGTATTCTCCAAAGTTCGCGAAGGCATGGGCGGCGCGGTCCGCATTTTTATTTCTGGAGGCGCGCCGCTGGGGATGAAGCTGGCGCAGTGGTATGCGGATGTGGGCATTCGCATTCACGAAGGTTACGGGTTGACGGAAACCGCGCCGGTGATTGCCTTGAACAATTCTCTCGTCCATAGACTGGGCACGGTAGGCAAGCCGCTCAGCAATGTCGAAGTGAAAATTGCCGGCGACGGCGAAATTCTGGTGCGCGGGCCATCGATATTTTCCAGCTACTGGAACAAGCCCGAGGAGACCAAAGCGGCATTCGAAGACGGCTGGTTCAGGACCGGCGATGTCGGCAATCTCGATGCCGACGGGTTTCTTTCGGTCACCGATCGCAAGAAAGATTTGATCAAGACTTCGGGCGGAAAGTTCATTGCACCGCAGCCTTTAGAGAATGCGCTGAAGCACAATCCCCTGGTGGCAGAGGCAGTTGTGGTCGGGGACAAGCGCAGATTCGCTTGCGTCCTGATCGCTCCTAACTTTCCAGCACTGGAGGATTGGGCCAAAGTTCACGCGGCGGGGTTTGGTTCGCGCGAAGAATTGGTGCGAACGGATTCGGTTGTCAGTCTCTACTCGGGAATCGTCGAGGGACTGAACAAAGATCTGGCGCAATTCGAAAAATTGAAGAAGGTCTTCCTGGTGGCGGAAACTTTTTCCACCGAAGATGGCACGCTCACCGCCAGCATGAAACTGCGAAGACGCATTGTGGAAGACCGCTACCGCGGGCAGATTGAAAAGCTCTACGAGGAACAGGCGGCCGGCTAGCGCTTGGGCGGAGTCTTGATCTCGGGCATTGGAATATCGAACAGGAATTTTTCGGAGGTCGGTTCCGGCTTGAGTTCCAGGTCATCCAGCGGGTCGCGGCTGCGCGAGAGCGCGCGGTCGACCATGCCTTCGAACATCGGGATAAGCGAGTCTGGCGATGTCGGGCGCTGAAGTTCGGTTAAGCTCTGCTCCCAGCGCTGAGTGGTCAGCAGGTTCTCCCGCGATTCGCGTGCCGTCTGCTTGGCGATTGAATACCCAAGCCAAATCAGGATGCTTACATCATAGGCGCTGGTATTGACCAGTCCGGACATCGACGTGCCGATGTAGCCCGCGATGTGTAGTCCAACGGCGAGCATTTCGACACAAGCGGCGATTCCAAAACCTAACGCAATACCAAAACTCTTTTGCCGCCAGTTAACGCCTAGATACCGCGAGAACGTTAGTAGGAAGAGAACCAGCCCCACCTGGATGACGCGCACGCAACGTTGCACAGTCAGCACCGACTGCACGAGCGGCTCTTCCACCGAAGTCGGCGTGGACGCAGCGACCACGATGGCCACGAGCAACATGACCAATCCGCCCCAGCGAAACAGCAATGATCCAAGGTCTTTTAATGTGTGATAGGGACGGAATACGTCGAGAAAAATTTCGTGAATAATCTTGAACCCAATCGCCAGGCTGACGGCGGCGCAAATCCAGTAGGAATAGAAAAATTCCGGGTAGCTTCCCCAGGTTGATGCGGGGTACACGATCATGAACGTGATGATTTGGGAAATGATGTAAATGAAGAAAACTGGAAATGTCTTATAGAGCTTTCGCCAAAACATGGCGGCGGCCACCCCGATTTGCAGAACGGGCGTAGCAAGCCAAAGCAGGTTTGAGATGAGCTGTAGCTTCAGGCTCATCGCGAGCTTTTGGGCAGCGCAAAAGACACGGGTGCGAACCCTCCCGGCTGAAACATTAGCAGTTGGTAATTGGGGCTGAAAGTAACTTCAGTAAGAGTTACGGAACACGTAGACGCAGGTACCCTCACTTCCCGACGGAGCGCTGCGACGGTTGGTCCGTGGCGATGCAGGTGAGGACACCTGCATCTACGCTGGCAGCGTCTTTGCCATGCGGACGATGGGCAGCTTGTTCCCGTTCCCCAGTGGGACTTCCAGGCTCTCCAGCGCAACGTAGGCTCGTGCCTGGTATAGAGGAATGCCTGTAAGCGTCGCGCCCATCTCGAAGCGGGTGAATCCTGCCGCCTGCGCCGCCTTCTCGCAAGCATCAAGGATCAGGGATCCAATCCCGCGCCGCGTCCAATCGGGATGCACGAAGAATGCACGGATCTTGGCAGCGTCGTGCAGCGGGTTGAGCAACGCGGGCTCGCGACCAGTCCATTGATCGCCGCCGTAGAGAGTTTTGCGCTTACTCCATCCGCCGCAGGCGACAATCCGGTCATCGGGCTCTTCCACCGCGAAGTAAGTGCCATCGGCGATCAGTTGGCTGTCGACGCCGTATACCGATTGCAGCGCGCCTTCGATCTGTTCGGGGGTGTAGTCGTTCGATTGAAGTCCCCGAACCGACGCCTCTATCAGCGTGCGCAGAATGGGCGTGTCGTCCGAGACCGCTTTGCGAAGGCGAAATTCCACGGGTTGCTAAACCCCCATGAAAACGAAGTAGGACGTTGCCCACAACGTGGTTGGAATGGTTCCTCGGGGCCGGGTGGTCAGAATGATGTTGTAGTCGCCTGTGAGCGGAAGATCGTCCACGATTGACGCTCCGGCTTCAGGTTGAAGCCCGGCAAGATGTGTCAGGAACCGATATACATCGGGCGCTCCGGAATATCCCTGCGCCGCAAATGACAGATCAGCGTTTTCCCCAGCGAAGTGCCATGCCAGTGAGGCGGCGAGACCCAGAGCGTCTTCGTATTGCTTTTCGCTGACTTGTCCCGCCGACGGATTGTCAAAAACTATCCGCAGTTTGCGCTCGTCTTCACGGGTGAATTCCCGAACTTTTAACATCCCGGATTTGGCGGTCGCCTTCCAGTCCACGTGGCGGGCGGAATCTTCCGACGTGTATTCGCGAATGCGGTAGAGGTCGTGTCCGCGGCCGCGCAAGAACGATTCCATTTCACCGGTAATCAGCGGCAGAATCTGAAAAAACTGATCGGTGGGCTCAATGCGAGGAAAGACCGTGATTTCGCGCTGGAGCGGTACGCGGCGGGTTTTGCTTAGAAATGCGAAGGGGAAGCGGGTCCGCAGGCCGAAGCTGTCCTGCTGGTAGAGACCACGTTTCTCGAAACATAACTGGAGATCGGCGCGCTGCTCGCTCTTCGGCGGAATGTATGGAAAATAGGCTGCGCCCTGGAAGATGTCGGCCGCAGGTGGCTTGGCGGCGATACGCCGCACGCGCCAGTCGGGCGTACGAAGCCACTGGTCTTTCTCCGGGCGTCCCGGAGGAAAACCGAACGCAGTTCGCTCCAGGCTCCAATGTTTTTCACTTTTGTTTTTCTGCAACGAAACGACACTCACGGAAAACGACGGCAGCCGCTTCCGGGGATTACGCACCTCAAATTTTCCGGTGGTGGTGCGTCCAGCGAAGACGTGCTCGGGCAAGCGCACTTCGAGTTGCAAATCGCGCAACACTATCGCCGATGCGATTCCTGAGACGATGATCGCCGCCAGCATCGCGGCCACAATAATGTAGAGCAGGTTGTTTCCGGTGTTGAGCGCGGCAACGCCAATCACAATCACCAACGCCGCATAAACCATGCCGGCACGCGTAACTTCGTAGTCGAGAGCCTCACGTACGCGGGCGGCGGCAACGCGTTGCGTCAAATAAGGGACGGTCGTAACCCCAACCAGCGTCGCCAGGACCAACGCAATCGAACTCAGAATCAAAGTCGCCCAAAGATGACCTGATTCGCGGGTGACTGTGGAAAACAGTGCGGCGCCGAAGGCCACGGTCAGGCCGACGATCGCCACGAGGAAGCGTATCCACACTTCGGAGAGGCCGCTTCTGATTTTGGTGCGTTCAGGCATGCCGATGATGAATCGAGGGTAGCATCGGCTACCCCGCGCTTCAATTAGCGGACTGGTGACTAGAGATTCTCTTCATCCAGGCGGTGGCTTTTTCCGACGCGGTGTCAGCGGCCCGGCCCAGCCTGGGGAACTTCGTCTTCAACCGGGTCAACAACCGATGGGCCCAGACATATTCGGTTGAAAGGATGATCAGGCCGATCAGAATGAACAGAACGCCCTGCAATATCGGCAGAAACAGGCCGACAATCCCAAGTAACAGGAAGGCCCAACCGACAACGATGACGGCAATTTTCTTGAACATTTGGGCCATGTGGGTTGGATGCAGGCGGGGGCCGATTTGATTATTAATTACAGAAGTGGATTGATCAGGCTGTCGGGAAGGAAATACCAACGGCTTGAACCATGAAGGACAACTTTATGAAACCGGATTCGCGTGCAGAAACTCCAGCACAGCTTCATTGAACTGCTCAGGCGCTTCCTCATATGGCAAATGGCCAACGCCGGGGAGCATGAGCAACCGTCCATTCTGAAATTGCCGGCAAAGCTGCTGGGCCGAAGCGGGATCGACCGCGTTGTCCATACTCCCCCACACGATCAATGTAGGAATATGGGAAATGCTGGGTAGAACCCGCCGCAGCTCTTCGAGATCCTCAGCCCATGTGCGGAGAATCGACAGTCCAGTCTGAAATGCTCCCGGCTGAGACAGGGGTTCGGAGTAGCCCTCTAGCGTTCCCGGACGAATTCGGCTTGGATCTCCGTAAAGCCCCCGTAGTAATCGCCCATGCACAACCTGCAACAACGGAGCGACGCGTGGGAACAGCCAATTCACCGGAGGAGTGCTCAGCAAGGCGGCAGTGCGCTTCCCCATGTGTGACCAGGGATTTGCCGGAGCTACCAGAACGAGCCGGTTGATGCGGTCAGGCGCGAGCGACGCAGCCATCATGGCGACCGCCCCGCCGTGCGAGGTTCCGACCAGATCACAGGACGGTATTCCCACTACGTCCAAAAATCGAATCAGCCGTTCGGCGCTGGCGCGCAGGCAGCAATTCAATCCACGCGGCCGGTCGGAGAACCCCACTCCCAGCATGTCGACGGCATGAACGTCGGCGTAAGGCGCGAGCGCGGGAATCACGTAGCGCCATGAAAACGAATAGCCCAGCAGGCCGTGCAAAAGCAGCAACGGGCGGCCGGTTCCGTCGCGCAGGTACCGCATGCGCGCGCCGTCCAGCGTGATCCAGTGGTCTTCGAAGGAGTGAGCTTGTGGCGTCAGGCTCTGCAAACCCAAATCATTTCCCCTGAGACTCGTAGCATAGCAAGACAACTCTTGCTGTTCGGCCAGCCTCTATTGAGACAGTATCGCCTCTGTCGCTTTAATTCCGGGGAAGCAATTTTGCTTCCCCATTTTTCTTGTTACTGAAATGGTTAACGCCTCGTTGTAAAGCCCGCTCCCAGCCGAGTCCAATGAATTTTCGGTAACAATATGAGGATAAAGGCGCTTACCAAAAACCACAACGCCCTACGGAAAACCGTAGCCGTCGTTTTCCACGGCTTCTATAATCAGGAATATCGTTTAAATTGGGCCACTTAGAGTTTGGTGGGTTAGGTTGTCATGGCAGCGAACGTGCATAAGTCCTTTTCGGAAAGTTCCAGGTCAGGTTCAACGACCCGTTCTGTGAAAAGCGACTTCCAAATCCGGTTCACTGCTGGCGCGCTGTTTCTTCTCACCGTGGCCGCTATCACGCTTGCCTGGATCAACTTCCAGAAGGAACGCGACTTCCAAGTTCCATACGACGGGGTTCGCTGGATTGAGCGGGAAGGCGGCCTCACCGCTGATCGCGTCGAAACTGACGGCCCAGCCGCAAAGGCAGGTTTGGTGCGCGGCGACCGGTTGACTGCGGTCAACGACCATGACGTCAACAACACAGCGGGATTGATCCGCCAACTTTATAGCGCAGGCGCCTGGACCAAAGCTAAATACTCGCTGATGCGTGGGTCGGTGCAACTGGATTCGTCCGTCATCCTGGTCCCTGCGGATAAATCGCTGTTCAGTTGGTTGCGTTTCATTGCGCTGATCTATCTGGGTATTGGACTCTATGTTCTGCTGCGCCGTTGGACGGCGCCAAGCTCCACCCACTTCTACATCTTTTGCCTGGTGTCGTTTATTGCCTACTCTTTTAAATACACCGGCAAACTGAACCAGTTCGACTGGACGATTTATTGGGGAAACATCGCTGCCGGACTTTTGCAGCCAGCTTTGTTTCTGCATTTTGTTCTGACTTTTCCCGAGAAGCGCAAGTTCGTCCGCAAACACGAGTCATCCGTCGCTCTGATTTACCTTCCGGCGCTGGTGCTGATCGCGATTCAGATCGCGGCCGTGCGCTTCCTGCAGGCTAGCGGACGTCTGGTATTGAATCTCGACCGGATCGAGATGGCGTATGCGTCGTTGTTCTCAGTGGCGGCAGCAGGCGTGCTCTTATACAGCTATCGCCGCGCCGGTTCGCCGGTCTTGCGGCAGCAGTTGAAATGGGTCACGCGCGGCACGATTCTCGCGATCACTCCCTACACAATGTTCTATGTGGTGCCCTACCTGACCGGCGTTCTGCCCACGGTGGGGATGAAGATATCTGTGTTGTCGCTGGCTCTGTTGCCGTTGACTTTTGGCTACGCCATCTTCCGCTACCGTTTGATGGACGTCGACCTGATTTTCAAGCGCGGCATGGTGTACACGGTTTCGGCGGCAGCGGTCATCGGATTTTATTTCGCGATTGTTGCTGCAATCGCGGAACTGTTGCGCTCGCAGGTCCCGAACTCTGGACCGACAGGTCTCGTGATCGCGATGGTCGCGACTGCTCTGCTGTTCGACCCGCTGCGCAAGTGGATTCAGGAACGTATCGACCAATTTTTCTACCGCACTCGCTACGACTATCGCCGCACCCTGATCGAATTTGGCCGCGAGCTCAGCGCCGAAACCGATCTCGACAAGATGATGGTGTCGGTCGAGAATCGGCTGTCACGAACGCTATTGGTCGATCGCATGGCGATTTTTCTTTCCTCGGGCGAGATCGGCCACAAGTTTTCGCTCGCGAAGTCATTCGGCATTAACCAGACCAACGGACTGGACCTCAGCTTCCTGAGCACGCCCCGCCCGGAGATCGAAGCCGGCCACCTGTTCTTCGACAATACCCACCAGGTGCCGCGCGAGGCGCCTAGCGCGCAAGACACCATCGCCACGCTCGATCTGAACTACTACATCCCCTGCCGGGCGCAGCAGAAGACCATCGCCTTCCTCGGTTTGGGTAAGACGGTGGAAGGCGACTTCCTCTCCAGCGAAGACGTCGAACTCTTGGAAACGCTCTCCGGCTATCTGGGCATCGCGGTACAGAACGCCCGCCTCTACGCCTCGCTCGAACAGAAAGTCGCCGAATACGAGCGGCTGAAAGACTTCAACGAAAACATCGTGGAATCGATCAACGTTGGCGTCTTGGCGGTCGACCTTGCCGATCGTGTCGAGTCCTGGAACTCGCAGATGGAAGTGATGTACGCGCTGCCGCGCTGGCAGGCGCTGACCAAGCCGTTAGCCGAGATTTTTCCGCCGGCGTTTGTCGAAGAGTTTTACCGGGTACGCCAGAGTCCTGGCATCCATAACCTGTATAAGTTTCGCTTGAGCACGCCAACCGGTGAAAGTCGCGTGGTGAACGTCGCCATTGCGCCGCTGGTATCGCGCAAGTTCCATGTGATCGGCCGCCTGATCATCATGGACGACATCACCGAGCGAATCGAACTCGAGTCGCAGCTCTCGCAGGCGGACAAACTGTCCTCCATCGGTTTGCTGGCAGCCGGAGTCGCGCACGAAGTTAACACCCCGCTGGCTGTGATCTCTTCCTATGCGCAAATGTTGTCGAAACAATTGCAGGGCGATCCGCAAAAAGGCCCCTTGATGGAGAAGATCACGCGCCAGACCTTCCGGGCCTCCGAGATCGTCAACAACCTGCTTAACTTCTCCCGCACCAGTGGCACCGAGTTTGCCGAAGTTGACGTCAACAAAGTCATCATGGACACGCTGGCTCTGCTCGAACACCAGTTCAAAACCAGCAAAGTCCTAGTTGAAGACGACCTTTGCGACCACCTGCCCGTGATTCAAGGCAACGCCGGACGGCTCCAGCAGGTATTCCTCAATTTGTTTCTCAATGCCAAGGACGCCATGGCGGAAGGTGGAACTCTGCGGATTGCAAGTTCGAACGGCGACGCGGTTAGCGTAAGCGTATCTGACACCGGCGACGGAATTCCACAGGAGCATATTCAGCGGATTTACGATCCCTTTTTCACCACCAAGTCGGCGCCCCGTGAGGGCCAGGGGAAGGGAACTGGACTCGGCCTTTCGGTAACTTACGGAATCATTCAGGAGCACGCCGGAAAGATTCGCGTCGAGAGCCGTCCCGGCGAAGGCACGACATTCTTTCTTGACTTCCCGATGACGAGGAAGACGGCCAATGTCTGAAACTGCCGTGATCTCTCACCATCATGATAACGACACTACGGTGCCCTCAGTCGGCTCGGTGCTCATCATCGACGACGAGGCGGCCATTCGCGAGTCGTTGCAGACCCTGCTGGAAATGGACGGCTACGAGACCGAAACTGCGGCCAGCGGCAAGGAAGGACTGGTTCGGGCGGGTGAGAAGCCATTCGATCTGATTCTGCTCGATGTAGCGCTGCCTGACGCCAATGGCATCGATCTGCTGACCGAGTTGCACCAACGCGACTCCGGCCTGCCCGTGATCATCATCACCGCCTACGGTACGGTTGAGAACGCGGTGCGCGCCATGCAGTCGGGAGCCGCGAACTTCGTCCAGAAGCCCTGGGACAATGAGAAGCTGCTCGCGGACGTCCGGGCCGCCGTTGCGCGACGCAAAGCGGAAGAAGAAAATGTTCAACTCAAGCGCGCGCTGAAGCAGCGTTACAACTTTGAGAACATCATCGGCAAGAGCGAGCCGATGCTGAAGATTTTTGACTTGGTTGCTCAAGTCGCGCCCAGCCGCTCCACTGTGCTGCTGCAAGGCGAGAGCGGGACCGGCAAAGAACTGATTGCTAAGGCGCTGCATCTGAATTCTCCGCGCCGCGACCGTCCCTTCGTTCCCGTGAATACCGGATCGATGCCGCCTGACCTTCTGGAATCCACTCTGTTTGGTCAT
>DATBAT010000335.1:0-19492 GCA_036271375.1 Terriglobales bacterium | reverse complement strand
ATCGAGGGCACGCCATTCAGGACGTCGGCGGTGAAGCGGATCAGATTGCCCAGGCGGCTGCCGCGTCCGTATTCCGCGAGATAGATTCCGCCGCCAATTCCGATGGGTACGCCGATAACACTGGCGATCAACAGAATCAGTCCGGTTCCCGCGATGGCGTTAGCCATGCCACCGCCGGGTTCGCCAACCGGCTTTGGAGTCTGCGTCAGAAACGCCCAGTTGATGGAGCCGATGCCTTTGTAGAGCAGATAGGCAAAGATCGCGGCCAGCGGCAGTAATACCAGGAACACCGCTGCGGCAGCTGCGAATGAGATGAATCCATTCATGGCGCGCCGGCCGATGCTGAGCGGGGCGCTGGCAAAACTGTCGCCTAATAGAGTGTCTTTAGGCATTGCCCCTCCGAGGGGTACCGCGAGTGACGGTCCAGACCAGAAGCTGGGCGAAGATGTTCACGATGACGGTGACGATAAAGAGCGCCAGGCCAATTTCAACCAGCGCGCTGAGGTAGGTATCGCCAGTGGCTTCGCTGAATTCATTGGCGATGACGCTGGCCATGGTGTATCCGGGAGCGAACAGAGATTTGGCAATCTCCGGCCGGTTGCCGATGACCATGGTGACGGCCATAGTCTCGCCGAGTGCGCGGCCGAGTCCAAGAATCACTCCGCCCATAATTCCGGCGCGCGCGTTGCGCAAGACGCCGAGGCGAATCATCTCCCAGCGCGTCGCGCCGAGAGCCAGGACCGCTTCACGCTGCTGCTGAGGAACGGCGGTCATTACTTCGCGGGTGATGGAGGAAATAATCGGCACCACCATGATCGCGAGAATGATTCCCGCCGCGAGCATTCCGATTCCAAACGGCTGGCCTTCGAAGAGTCCCGTCCATCCCAGATATTTTCCTAAGAATGGCTCGACGTAAAGCCGCAGAATCGGGACTAAAACGAAGATGGCCCACAATCCGTAAATCACGCTGGGGATAGCCGCCAACAATTCCGTAGTGAAAGCCAAGGGAGCTTTCAACCAGGGCGGGCACATCTCGGTGATGAAGACTCCGACGCCGACTGCGAGAGGCACGGCGATGATCAACGAGAGGATCGAAGAAACGATGGTGCCGTAAATGAAGGGCAGAGCCCCGAATTGATCGTTGACCGGGTCCCATTCGCTGCGGAAGAAGAATCGCCAGCCCGAGGCGTGCCACGAGAGCGCAGATTTGGTGACCAATTCGTAGACGATGACGGCGACCAGCACGAGAACACAGAGCGCGCAGGCCAGCATGGCGAAGTAAAAGACGCGATCCGCGACCAAGCTGCTACCGGTGCCGTCCAGCGGCCGGGCTTGGGCCTTGGTCGCCACCGCAAGTTCTTGAGGGGAAACAGGTTGCGGTCCCGGCAAGTTTGGCGCTCCTAGGGCGTGATTGGCCATCACGGGGAGGCTAGCAGAAAGGTGTTACAGGAGTGTTAAAATGGGTTGAACTCCTGCCCCAAGTGGGAGCTGGGTAAGTAACGAGTCCGGTATTTGTTCCCCGGTTTGAATTTCCCAGTTCACAAGCAGCATTTATGCCAGTCGATCAGGAATCAAAGCGCTTGGCCTTTGCCAGGCTGGTGCGCAATTTGTCCAATCTTTCCGAGAAGCCCCAACCGGAGAGCGTGCACCAGTTCCGCACCTACTCGCGCCGCGTGGAATCCTTCCTATTTGAATTGGTTCCGGAGCTGAACGGAAATCAGAAAAAGTTGCTGCGCAGTTTGAAACGCCTGCGGAAGAAGGCTGGCCGGGTGCGGGATCTGGATGTGCAAATCACGGCGTTACGAGGGCTCAAGATTTCACAGTCTCCGGCGGGAAGATCTCAGTTGCTGCATGGATTGACTGAAGAGCGCGCGAAGCGTTTGCGGAAGCTGGAGAAATCGTTCGACAAAGAGACGACAGGCGATTTGCGAAAGCGGCTGCGCCGCGCGGAAAAAGAGAGTGTGATTGCTGATGCTGCCGATCCGCTAGCTGCCGGCTTGAGACTGTTTTTAGAGCTTGGCAAAGACGGGGCGCCGCTCAACGAGAAGAAGCTCCATCAATATCGAATCGTGGGCAAGCGGGCACGGTATCTGGCGGAGTTCGCGGGAGAGAACCCTGAAGCGCAATCGGTTGTCGCGCAGCTTAAGCAGATGCAGGACACGATTGGCGATTGGCACGACTGGTTTGAGCTTACGGCCAAGGCCGAAAGACTGCTCAAGGATGATCAGAATTCGGCACTGGTGGTCGCGTTGCGCAATCTGACTCGCGCCAAGTTTCGACAGGCGGTGCATGCACTGGCCACGGCGCAGAAATCGCTGCAAACGTCTGCTCCCAAGAAGACTGCGTCTGCTCAAAATGCCGCCTCGGCTGTCGCCTAGTATCCGCAATTTCCCCGCCATGTAGTTGCAAAGAATTGCGCGCGGCCTCATTTACACCACGCTAACCCTTGAAAACAGGCGCTCTCCGAGTGGCCTTCTGGTTGCACTGCTATTGCTCAAGCCCCCTCCCCGAAAACCTCATCCCCAAAAATTAAGTATTCCCTGGAGATCCTTAAATGCGTGACGTTGCCAGAAGTGCGGCACTGTCTTTGATGGCCGCCGTTTTCCTGATCGCTCTGCCGTTGAGCGCACAAATTCGCCTCGCGGTTCCGAGCTATCAGAATCCCGGAACCACCATCTGGAAGAACTGGGCCGCGCAAGGCCCCGGCGCCAATGGATTGATGATTGTCAATCTAAAAAATGGGGATGACACTTCCTACAAATCCTCGATCGACACCGCCATTCAAAACGCCCGCAAGCAAGGCATCCTGGTGATCGGGTACACGTACACCGGATATGCCACGCGCGACCCGAAAATTGTCCGCCAGAGAATCGACTCGGTCTATGCGAACTATCTGGTCGACGGCATCTTCTTCGACGAGGTCAACAACGATTGCAGCGGCACCAACACTTTTTTCCCCAGCAACTATCTTTACTATCAGGAACTCACTAACTACGTCCGTCAGAAAGGCGGCGCGCACATCACGGTGATGAATCCCGGCACTCCCAGCCCGGACGACTGCTACATGTCGATTACCAATATTCTCGTGAACTGGGAAAGTACCGCCGGATACGCCGCCTATCAGACCGGATACATCGACTATCCCTGGACGCATCGCTATCCGGCGGATCGTTTCTGGCACATGATCCTGGGTGTGACCCAGGCCCAGATGCCTGCGGCCCTCAGTCTCGCAAGCTCGCGCAATGCCGGATGGGTCTACATCAGCGACAGCCCGACCAACGCCTATAACCAGGTTCCGGTTTACTGGACCGCGTTAGGCACCGCCATCAAGGCGCAGGGAACGCAATCGCCGTACGCAGTTGCCACAACCGATCGCGTATCGATGAAGTGGAAGGCTGTGGGCGGAGCGGTGTGGCAGGTCTACATCGATGCCGACCAGCAGGCGACCACCGGCTACACCAGCAGCAGCATCGGCGTAGGCGCGGAATACATGCTCGAAAGCAGCGCAGCTGGCGGCACGCATCTCTACCGTTATGCAGGCTCGGGCGCGGATTGGGCGTGGACCGAAATTCCTGCAAACGCAATCACCACTCATCCTGACATTGGCCTCAATCTGGTGATGTTCGATCGCGCTGGATTGGCAGGAGCGACTGCAGTGACGTATCAGATCCGCTCACTGGACGCGAGCTACAACGTGCTGTCGACATCCTATACGATGCCATTCAGCCTTCAGAACGGATCGTTCGTGCAGGACATCAACAACCACCCGTAGGCTGAAAAGTGGGGCACTCGGCCGCCAGGGCCGATGCCCCATAGGCCGCGATGGAGTAGCACTGACTAAAAGAAGACAGCGCTACAACTCGGAGATTCTGCCCACATCCACTAGCGGGCCTTGCCAGACTGCTGTTCCTTGATGATTTATGTATGCGATTTCTCTCTCCAACTCTACAAAGCACAAACCGTGCCGAAAGTCGCTGACCAGCTCGTACCGAGCAGGAATGCTCAACGTCCCGAGTTTGTTGATGAATCCATACCGCTTGTTCGGGTCTTCGCCCGGTGAAACGGCCGCCAAGTCCTCCGCGAACTCGCTCGTTCTACGAAAAGACGGCTCGATGACCATGGTTCCATCCGGGTCAACATATCCCCATTGATTTGCGATCTGGACTTCGGCCAGCGCTCCATGGAAGTCCCGTGCATTTTCGTATAAAAGCGGAATGGCGGATCTACCAGCATGGTCGATGTAGCCCCATTTATTTCCATGCCGGACCCGTGCGAGTCCTTCAGAAAAAGGAAGAGCAAAATCAAACTGAGGCGAGATCGCAAATTCGAGAGACTTGTTTATGAAACCCCACTTCCCGCCAAATTTGACGGGGGCAAAACCTTCTGAAAATGACCTTGCGTCCTCGTAAATTGCGGGTGCAATCTGCTCTCCGTCGACTCCGACAAATCCATACTGATCCTTTATCGACATCCATGACGCCCCCTCTCGGAATTCGACAAGGATACGATATAGCGGCGGCACGATGATCTTGCCATCCAAGGTCATGATTCCCCACTTACCGTTTTGTGTGTAAACGGCTCGCTCTTCATTGAATCGGAGTGGCGAGTCCGCAATCGCGGGGATCGCCATCTCTCCGAATCCGTCCACCGCGCCCCATTTTTTGCCTAACTTTACAGTTGCGAGGCCACAGTGAAATGGGCGGGCATTTTCGAATCTGGCATTCACTACAACGGTGCCAGAACGATCGATAAATCCAGCTTGAAATTTGCTCGGAGTAGAGCCGGTTCGTTCAAAAATTGGGAACAAAACACGGTCAGCAGGTCTTCTCATTTAGTTGTCTGCACATCGTGGTGAATCGGGCCCGAGTGGCGTTGCCCTGTTTGTCGAGGGAAGGACTCTGTAGAGGAAGATAACAGGGCATGAAATCTCGCTCCCGGGGAGGTGCACTCTGAGTGCATCTCCCCGGAAAGCTTTTGTGGCGCTGCCTGGCGGACAAGAGTGTCCGCCCTACATCGCGAACTAAGCGCGCTTGCTGGTGTCTGGAACGTCAACTCCCAAGGCAGTTGCCAAATCGATGGCGTGCTCCTGCTCCTGCATCAGAATCTCCCGGATGTGCTCGGCTAAAGCAAACTCGCCCAAGGCGTCCGCCTGCCGCACGCGATCGCGATAGTTCTTGATGGTCTCGACTTCGTTGTCCAGATCGAAGCGCAGCATGTCTTCGGCTTTGTCGGATGTCTTCACCAACTTCGGTGTGACTGTCGGCATTCCGCCCAGATAGTCGATCTGGTTGGCGAGAATCAAGGCGTGGGCCAATTCTTCTCCAGCGTGCTTTTCCAGTTCGGCGGCGATGTTCATGTACTGCGCGCCTTTTAGCACTTGCGAATAATTCACATAGGCGATGATCGCCTGATATTCGCGGGCCAAGTCTTCGTTCAACAGTTTGATGAGGTCTTTGCGGCTCACGGAACCGGCTTTATCTTTATCCTTATCTTTCGACATTGATTCCTCCAGGTGGAATTCTAGCGTAAGTGGGAGTTTCGGTGTGTCGCGCAGAGACGGTACCCCGCAACGTTTCTGTGACATGTCGCATGCGCCCTAACCATAGAGAGCGCAGAGATTCACCCAGGAGACCATTCGGTTCCCTATGCGAAACCCAGCGATCTCTGCGTTTGAAGATTTTATTCCGTAACGGAGAATGCCCACGAAACATTCGAGTACGGCTTGCCGCCCACTTCGACGTACGGATAAACGAAATAATTCAATGGCGTTCCATCCTGCTTGGGGTTCAATACGATGTCCCGCCCCACGGTGAACTGCACCCGGTTGGCTTCATGTGCCCCGAAAAAGAAATCTTTCTTCTCGGGATGTAGTGACGCCTGCGAAATATCGATGGGTACCCATCCGTGGATTGGTTCGAAGAATTCCGCCCAACAGTCATAGCCGGTAATCTCCCCAGAGTGGTCAGGAACCGCAAAACCAATCTCAAACCGCGCCGGGATCGACTGCGACCGCGCCATTGCAATAAACAGCGAATGAAAGTCAACGCAGTCGCCCTTCTTCAGGTCGGCAGCAACAAGAGCGTCCGCATGCTCCGAGGCGGCGGCGTCATATTTCATATTTTCGAAAACGTAGTCGTAAATTGCGCGCGCTTTTTCCAGCGGGGTCTTCATTCCATCGGTAGCTTTCGCCGCCAGCTCAAGCAATGGCCCGGTGACGGGCGCCAACTTGTCGGGCTCGAGAAACTGTTTGCGCTCTTTGTCCTTAATCGTTACGTCTGCGAGATGCGGAGTCGCCGCCCCCAGAGTGAGCCGTTCATGACGCACCACGTCGTAGGCGATCTCGAAATGAATTTCCGGCTTGTCGGATTTGGCGGTTTGCGCATAAAACATCTGGTTGTTGAAGCGCGATTCGCGCGTCATCTTGAACGGCAGATCTCCCGTAGCAGATAAGACCTTCACCTCCTGAAACGGATCAGAGTGCGCCGCCGGAATCCAAACCCGCACTGTCGCGCTCGCCGGGACGTCTTTGATGGTCAATCCATAGTGGAAAACGAAGTGGTGTCCTTCTTGCGCCGACAGCGATATGCCGAATAGCAACATTAGCGAGAGCAATATCTGGCGATTCATGGCGAAGTAATTATTGTAGATCCACAGGATTGAGACGCGACTGTGAGCAGGCTTCGGGCGTTCTTTGTAAAACAGCGTGAGAGTGGGGCGCACGTCTTCGGTTATCGCGTTCCTGAATGGCTTTTTCCATGATACCGGCTAGGAGTCTCCAGGGTCCTTTATGCGCTGATCCGCAAAGTTCGCGCGCTTTAGCGAGTTGAACATAAAACTTGCAAACGGTCTCCGACTAAGGGCATTATGATTTCTCACTTCGGGCCCCGGTTTCTGGTTTAACCCTGCGTATTAACGAGGTTGTCGTGAGCGAGCGGATCCGTTTTGTCGATCATTGGGGTCCCGAAATTCTGTTTGTTGATTTTTCTAACTGTTCGGCCCGCGAGGTGGAGAAAATCGCCCGGGCTGTCCCCGACTACACATCGACCAAGCCCTTCAGTTCGGTTTTGATTCTTTCCGACTTTGAGGGGGCTGCGTTCGATGACGACGCCATCCGCGCGGTAAAGGAGGCGGCGGTGTTCGATAAACCATTCGTCAAGAAATCCGCTCTGATCGGTACGGAGTCGTTTCCCACAAAATTGATCGCCGAAGTCAAAACCTACTCCAGAAGAAGCCTGGTTACGTTTGAAACCCGTGAGGACGCGATTGCCTGGCTGACGGCCGTTTGAGGCGGAAGAAGTAACTCTTCGCAAACTTCAGGTAAGCCTACGGACGACTCCACAAATTGGATTGTCGTTCAGCTAACCTATTGTCCGCACTGGGGTAAGGTCCCAACACCAACGGTAACTTGAACCGCCGTTCTCATCGTGTTCCCATAAATAGTTAGCCGCCTTGAGAAGTTCACGGTTTCGGATTGGCTTCCGTACGAGGGCGATAGGGACACTACTACGTCATCCATGCCCATGACCGGAGTTTACGACAGCCGACTGGTTGCGTTGTCGGTAGTTATTGCCGTCTTCGCCTCGTACGCCGCACTCGACCTCGCCGGCCGAATCACTGCCTCTCACAATAAAGCTCGACTGTTCTGGCTCACTGGTGGCGCGACCTCCATGGGGCTGGGGATTTGGTCCATGCACTATATCGGCATGCTGGCGTTTCGTATGTCGATGCCGATGTTCTATTTCCCTCCGACGGTCATGCTTTCGTTGCTGGCTGCGATTGCCGCCTCGGCGGTTGCGCTCTACACCGTTAGCCGGAGCCGGATGGGCACGCTGCAACTTGTTCTGGGCAGCATTTTTATGGGCGCGGGCATTGCTGCCATGCACTACATCGGAATGGCGGCAATGCGAGTGGCCGCGCGAGTGCAATATGACCCCGCGCTGGTTACACTCTCGATCGTTTTAGCGATTGGAATTTCTACTGTCGCTTTGCTGCTTGCTTTTCGGGGACGCGAAGAGAAGCGAACCCATCCGCAGAAGTTTGGCGCGGCGTTGGTGATGGGGAGCGCGATTCCGATCATGCACTACACCGGAATGGCGGCCGCGACGTTCTTCCCCACAGGGAAACCGCTCGAAATCGCACACGCGGTGAGCATTTCATCTCTGGGAATCACCGCGATTTCCGTGGGGACGCTTCTGGTGTTGGCCATGGTGATCGTGGCGTCCTTTTTGGACCGGCTGCTTGCGGCGCAGAGAGTAGCGGCATCCGAAGCGAAGAAAGGCGAGATTTATTTTCAGACTCTGGCGGATGCGATTCCACAGATCGTGTTTACGGCTCGTCCGGATGGCGACATTGATTTCTATAACAAGCGCTGGTACGAGTTCACCGGGAAGGATCCGAAAAAGACGGGCGATTGGGGATGGAACGACGTGCTTCATCCCGACGACGTGGAGCTATGCGCCGTCACCTGGCAGAGCGCGGTGCAGTCAGGAACGGAGTACGACGTTGAGTGCCGCTTCTGCCGGCATTCGGACAATACCTATCGCTGGCATTTGGGGCGCGCGGTGCCATTGTTTGGGGTCGACGGCAAGATTGTTAAATGGTTCGGAACCTGTACGGACATCGAAGATCAGAAACGTAATCAGCGGGAACTGGAAGAAGAAGTCCGCTTGCGTACGGAAGAACTGGTGACAGCCAACGCTCGCCTTATCGAAGAGATGAACGAGAAAGGCCGCACTCAGAAAGAGTTGGATAACCAGACGCAGCAGTTGGTGCACGAATTGAAAGAGCGTTCGCAGAACAATGCGTTGCTGGCAAACATGGGCCAGTTGCTGCAGACCTGCACCACCATGACAGAGGCTTTTGCGATCATCCTGGGTTTCGCTCCGCGAATGTTTCCCAACCTGCGCGGCGCGGTGATTCTGTTGAATGCTTCACGCAGCATGTTGGAAGTGGTGGGCCAATGGGCCGACTGCAAACTTGACGCGACTGTGCTCGAGCCAAATTGCTGCTGGGCGCTTCGCACCGGGCACAGCTATCTGGTGAATGCCGGCGAGACTGGGGTGGCTTGCGGGCACGCCAGTACGGTGAAGGGTTCCTACCTGTGCATTCCGATTCAGGCGCACGGCGAAGCACTCGGGCTTATTCACTTTCAGGCGGCACAAGATGGGCACCGGATTTCTGAGTTAGAAGCTTCTCTCGCTGCTACCTTTGCGGAGCAGACCGGGCTCTCGATTGCCAACATTCGTCTGCGCGAAGCTTTGCGCAGCCAGTCGATTCGCGACTCGTTGACAGGCCTGTTTAATCGCCGCTACCTGGAAGAAACTTTGGAGAGGGAAGTGCACCGCGCGGCCAGAACCAAGCAATCTTTGGGCGTGATCATGGTGGACCTCGACCACTTCAAACGCTTTAACGACGACTTCGGACACGATGCCGGCGACGTAGTGTTGCACGAGATGGGAAAGTTCTTTGCGCGGCATACGCGGGCGGACGATATCGCCTGCCGGTACGGTGGCGAAGAATTAGTGCTGATTCTGCCGAATGCCGATGTCGAATCCACCCGCATGCGGGCTGAGCAACTGCGGGTGGATGCAAAAGATCTGGCGATCACGCAGCGTGGAAAGCCGTTGGGAGTGGTCACGCTGTCTTCGGGTGTGGCGGCATTTCCGGAGCATGGTTCGTCCCCGCGGCAGTTGATGGCGGCGGCGGATGCGGCTCTGTATCGCGCCAAGAAACAGGGTCGGGACCAGGTGGTAGTGGCGGACAGTGGATGGTCAGCGGAGCCCGAAGCGGCAGCCGCGCAAAGTGCCGGTAAATCGTAGGTTGTTTCTTTCTTGTGCGGCGTAAGATGTCCTCATTGAGAGCAGTTCAAATTCGTTAGCCGTTTGGTGCGCCCTCCTGGGTTGTATTGTCTCCCTATTCTGTACGCACCTATCTGCCGGGCAGTCTAAAAATGACAGCCTCCCAACCTTCAAGAGCGGCGTCAACGTTGTTCTGGTGCCGGTCGTGGTGCGAGACAAGCAAGGACATGCAATCGGCGGACTGGCGAAAGACGACTTTCAGGTTTTTGATCGGGGCAAGCCTCAGGTTGTTACCGGGCTAACCGTTCAGAAGCGCACCGAGACTGAAAATTCTTCCAATGGCGGTGCGGCAACTCCCGCGGCACCTGGCGCTCCTCCGGCGTCCGTCGTCTTGCCAAATCGCTTCATTGTCTTTCTCTTCGATGACCTGCATCTGGCGGCTGACAATCTGATGCAAGTGCAGAAGGCCGCTAACGAGCTGTTTGGCGAGGCTCTTGCTCCGACGGATCTAGCGGCGGTGGTTTCATTTTCCGGCGCCAACACTGGACTAACGCAGGATCGCGCCAAATTGCAGGAAGGTGTTGCGAAGTTGCACACGCGTGGACTCTACCAGCAGGTGGAGAGCGACTGCCCTAATGTGAATTACTACCAGGCCGACCTAATCGAGAACAAACACAACAATTCGGCGTTGCAGGCCGCGATCGAATCAGCGCTGCTGTGTGCAAACCTTGATCGGAATAAGCGGGACGTGGCGGAAACCATGGTCGAAACCGCATCGTTGAGGGCTTTGTCGGTGGGCGATCAGGATGTTCGGGTCACGCTTAGCGGGGTTGCTGACTTTGTGCGCCGCATGGGGACGCTCCCGGGACAACGTGTCCTGATCTTAATTTCGCCCGGGTTCCTCACCATGACGCAGGAAGCGATGACCGACAAATCCAGAATCATGGACATCGCGGCACAGGCCAACGTGACCGTCAACGCCTTGGATGCACGTGGACTCTACACAACTGAAATTGACGCCACTCAGCGGGGAGCGGATTCGGCGCGAGCGCTGATGACGGGATCGATGTCGGAATATCACCGAGAATCGACGATTCAAAAAGACGACGTAATGGCTGAACTCGCCGACGGAACCGGCGGAACTTTCTTTCACAACAGCAATGATCTGGTGGCCGGATTCAAAAGCCTGAGCATGGCACCGGAGTATTTGTACTTGTTGGAATTTTCTCCCAAGGACGTGAAGCAGAATGGGAGCTACCATTCGCTCGACGTGAAAGTGGATCGAGATGGGGTGAGGGTACAGGCGCGGCGAGGGTACTTTGCGGAAAAGGTTAGGAAGGGGAAGAAGTAGACGCAGCGAGTGACGGGCATCTAATTCTTGTCCGCCTGCAACTAAACAATTAGTTGACTTTTATTATTTTGCTGCGTCTAATAAATAGAGAGGGAAACCGTGCCGCCGAAGCAGTCCGTCACTCTGACCGAAGCTGAATTGCGCATCATGGATGTGTTGTGGCGCAAAGGCTCGGCTACGGTACAGCAGGTGATGGAGGGGCTTCCGGCGAAGCCTGTTTTGGCCTACAACTCGGTGCTTACGACGGTGCGAATCCTTGAGAAAAAGGGTTATGTAAAGCACGCAAAAGACGGACGCGCCCACGTTTACGAGCCGCAGATCCAGCGGAATGAGGCCACGCGCTCGGAGATCCGCCACCTGGTGAGCCGGTTCTTTGGCAACTCGCATGAGGCCCTGGTCCTCAACATTTTGGAAGATGACGGCATCAATGAAAGCGAACTGAAGCGGCTGCGCGAGTTGCTGGAGAGGAGCGACGCCCAATGATCGCTCTGGATCTGCATGCGGTTGCGGCTAGCGGCCTCAATGCGGCGGTCGAAGGAATCGGAGTTGCCGTCCTGGCTTGGGCGCTTTTGCGCGCTACTGGCCGGCAGAGTTCCGGGACGCGGTTTGCGGTTTGGTTTTTCGCACTGCTTGCAATTGCGGTTTTGCCTTTGGTTGGTGGAGGTGTTCGCGGCGCACCCGGACATGCACCGGTTATTCTTTCGACTTCATGGGCGGTGTATCTCTTGATGGCATGGGCTGCGATTTCTGCATTCTGCTTTCTGCGGCTGGGCATTGGCTTGTGGCAGATTCTCTGCTTGCGCCGGAGTTGCGAGGACGTGGAGTTGGCCTCGCTGCCGCCGGAGCTGCACGGCATGCTTGCGGAATTTGCGTCAGTGAGGCAAGTGAAGCTTTGCGTTTCCGGCAGTGTGAATGCGCCTGCAGCGGTGGGATTTTTTCGCCCGGCGATCGTGGTTCCTGCCTGGGCTTTAACTGAACTTTCCATCGACGAACTAAGAGTTACATTGCTGCACGAGATGGCTCATCTGCGCCGCTTCGATGACTGGACAAACCTCATTCAGAAAGCGGTAAAGGCGATGTTCTTTTTCCATCCTGCGGTTTGGTGGATTGAAGGACGGCTGGCCCTCGAGCGCGAGATGGCTTGCGACGATCTGGTGCTGGAGCAGACGGCGAATCCGCGGGCCTATGCGGCTTCGTTGATTTCGTTCGCGGAGAAGATTCATCGCGGGCGCGAGCTAGCTTTGGTGCATGCGGTAGTAGGACGCGTTAAGCAGATCTCACAGCGCGTGACTAGGATTCTCGATGTCAAGCGCGCGGGCGCTACTCGAGTTTGGAAGCCAGTGATGGGACTGGTTGCGGTGTTGTCGGGTGTGGCGTTGGTGGCGGCTCCGTATACTCCGCAAGTGGTGACCTTCCAGGATAGTTCTTCCGGGCCGGTGCTGGCGTCGTTTCATCCGCCTGCGGCGCCTCCGGTTCTCAAGCAGGTCGCTGGGAAACAGGCCGCTGTTGCGGCTCCGGCGAAGATGAAGCTTCGTTCGGTTCCACAACCTCGCGTGGTGATGGCACGGCAGGAAATTCCCGCGCCCGACATGACGATGATGATGCGGTCCGTCGGGTTCGATGAACAAGGCGCACAGATCATGACGCTGTGCATTTGGCGTGTGACCAACGGCAAAGTTGAAACCATGTTCTTTGTGACGAGGATTTAGCGGCTAAAAAAATTTGCTTTTATCAACTAAACAATTAGTTACCACACTCAGGAGAACTTCAATGAAAAGCTGGAAACAAGTGTTAAGCCGGCGGTTTATGGCGACGACGGTTGCGGTCGGGATGGTGTTGGGGCTGGCCGCGTATGAGTCCACAAATTCTGCAAAGGCGGCAACGGCAGCGCCCTCCTCCTCGGTACAACCACTGGACGACAACAGCGTCGGCGCGTTGCTGTCATTAGACAAGGCGATGGAAACGTTGGCTGCGCGGGTCACCCCGGCAATCGTCAACGTAAGTGTTACGTCGAAGAACACGGGGCAACGCGGCGACATGCGTGGCGACGATGACAGCGACGACTCCGACGGCGGCATGCAGCAGTTCTTTGGGCCGTTCGGTGGGAACCCCTTTGGCGGTGGACGCAACATGCGCCCGCAACCGCGCGTGGAGCACGGTATTGGCAGCGGCGTGATCATTTCTCCCGACGGCTACATCGTGACCAACAATCACGTGATCGATGGTGCGATGGACATTCGCGTCACGTTTAGTGACCGCCGCATCATGTCGGCCAAGCTGATCGGGGCCGACCCTCTGACCGATCTTGCGGTGATTAAGGTCGAAGGCTCAGGCTATCCAAGTGCGCCGCTTGGCGATTCCACCAAGCTGCATCCTGGACAAACGGTGCTCGCATTCGGGAATCCCATGGGCTTCCGCTTTACCGTCACGCGCGGAATTGTTAGCGCCTTGAATCGTCCAAACCCTGGAGCGGACCGACGTTCTCCGGGACAGTTTATTCAGACCGATGCGGCCATCAATCCTGGAAACTCAGGCGGACCGTTGGTGAACTCGCGCGGTGAAGTGGTGGGAATTAACACCTTCCTGATCTCTTCGACGGGCGGATTTTCGGGCATGGGTTTCGCCATTCCTACGCAGATTGTCCGTCCCACAACCGAAGCGCTAATGCGTGACGGCAAAGTGAATCACGGATACATGGGCATTGGCATTGCGGATGTCACGCCCGACCAGGCGAAGTTCTTCCACGTCGATAAGGCTGTCGGAGCGGTTGTTTCCGAGGTGCAGCCGGATTCTCCGGGAGCCAAGGCTGGATTAAAGGTTGGCGACGTGATCACCGAACTGAACGGCAAGGCGATCAACGATGCCGGTGAACTTCAGGTCGAAGTTGGACAGAAGCAGCCGGGGAACACGATTCATCTCGGTGTCATGCGTGACGGGAAGAGTGAGAACATTCCAGTCACCCTGGAGTCGATGAATCGCGACAAGGACAACCAGAGCGCCGACGCGGGACAAGGCAAGCCACGTTGGGGGGTCGGGTTGGGCGATCTGACGCCGGAAGTGCGGCAGCAGGTGCAGGTAGACAACAGCGTGCGCGGCGCGGTGATAGAACGGGTGATGCCGGGAAGCCCAGCTGACAACGCTGGATTGCAGCAGGGCGACATCATCATGGAAGTGAATCGCAAGCCGATGCAGTCGGCCGCTGAGGTGCAAAAGGCGCTGGCCGCAGTGCCGAGCAACGAAGATGCGCTGGTACTGGTGTGGTCGGGTGGGGGAAGCACGTTCCGGGTGCTGCATCCGACGCAGAGCTAAGTTGGTCTCTCTCCATGGCCTCCGCTTCAGCGGGGGCCTTTTTTTGTTTTGTGGATCGGATATCCTTGTCCGGCTGCGAACGGCAAGCACCCGCCCGCCGAAGATCAACACGCCGTGGCCTTCCCGGCGAGCGAGAGGCGGACAAGAGTGTCCGCCCCACATTTTCATTCCTTCGGTACAATCTCTTCCGTGACTACCGCTATTGAGTGCCGGGATTTACGTAAGACTTATGACGGGAAGGTTGAGGCGGTACGCGGCCTTAGCCTGAAGATCGAAGCTGGTGAATGTTTTGGACTGCTCGGGCCTAACGGAGCAGGGAAGACTACGACCATCGAAATCCTTGAAGGGCTACTTGCGCCTACTTCGGGTGAAGTGACGATTCTCGGGCGGAATTGGAAAGAACATTCGCGCGAACTGCGTGAGTGGCTGGGGATTTCTTTGCAGGAAACACGACTTTCGGAGAAGCTTACCGTCCGAGAGACTGTAGACCTGTTTGCCAGTTTTTATCGCGAGCCGCGGTCTCCAACGGAAGTCCTCGACGCTTTGCAGCTTGGCGAGAAGGCGGATGCCTGGGTGGGCAAGCTTTCCGGCGGGCAGAGGCAGCGGCTGGCGGTGGCCACGGCCCTGGTGGGCAACCCCAAGATTTTGTTTTTGGATGAGCCGACCACTGGGCTTGACCCACAGAGCCGGCGGCAGCTTTGGGATATTGTCCGTAACTTCCAGAAGAATGGCGGCACCGTGCTGCTGACCACTCACTACATGGATGAGGCGGAGAAGCTTTGCAACCGCCTGGTGATCGTCGACCACGGGCAAGTGATTGCCAGTGGAAGTCCCGCATCTTTGATCGATGATCTTGGCGGACACCATGTGGTCGAGTTTGCCGTGGGCGGGGACGCAGGTGACGCCAATTCCTGGCAGGGATTGCCCGGGGTGGAATCGGTGCGCAGCGACGATGGGTTGTTCTCGCTGACAGTTCGAGAGCCGCATTTGACGATTCCAGTTTTGCTGACCGAAGTATCCAAGCGCGGTGCGAAACTGGAGCACCTGACCACGCGGCAGGCGAGTCTGGAAGATGTGTTCGTAAGGCTAACCGGACGCCACTTGAGGGAAGACTGATGGCTCTAGCGAAGAATGGAAGATGGTCGGGCTATTCGCACCTGCTGGTAGCGCGGCTCAAAGAGTTGAAACGCGAGCCGGAAGTTATTTTCTGGGTATTTGTATTTCCCCTACTTTTGGCGCTGGGGTTGGGGATCGCTTTCCGCAATAAGCCTGCGGATGCTTCTCCGATAGCCATCGTCGACGGCCCCGAGGCGCAGCATGTGTTGAGTATGCTGGCGAAGAATCCTGCGGTGCGGCCGGTGGTGGTGGAGCGGGAATTGGCGCTGCGCAATTTTCGTGTCGGCAAGTATGACTTGGTGATTCAACCCGACGGAAATGGCGGCGTGCAGTACCGTTACGATCCAGCGCGGCCGGAAAGCGTGCTGGCGCGAACTGTGGTCGACGACATCGTCCAGGACGCCGCGGGACGCAAGAGTGCGTTGCCCACTTCGGCAGTAGTTTCCAGCGAGCCGGGTTCACGGTATATCGATTTTCTGATCCCCGGGTTATTGGGGATGAATATCATGAATGCCGCAATGTGGGGCATTGGCTTTGCCCTGGTCGAGATGCGGCAACGGAAGTTGCTCAAGCGGTTTGTGGCGACACCAATGCGGCGGAGTGATTTTCTTCTCGCGCTGACCAGCAGCCGGCTCATGATGACGCTCGTGGAAGTGGCGCTGCTGCTGGGGTTTGGTGTGCTGGTCTTCCACATGCGAATCCTGGGATCAATCTGGACGATCCTGTTAATGGGGATTCTGGGCGGTTTATCGTTCGGCGGCCTGGGGCTCTTGACCGCCAGCCGGGCACAGAAGATTGAGAGTGTCAGCGGGCTGATCAATTTGGCAATGATGCCCATGTGGATTTTCTCCGGAGTGTTCTTTTCCTACGAAAGATTCCCGGAAGCAGTGAAGCCTTTCATCAGGGCTTTGCCTCTGACCGCGCTCAACGACGGGCTTAGAGCAACGATTTTGCAGGGCGAACCTCTGTCGGCGCAGATGGGACGGCTGGCGGTGCTTTTGATTTGGGGAGGGGTTTCGTTTGCGCTGGCTTTGAAGTGGTTTCGTTGGACTTAAATGGTCGGCGGACCCTTCTAAGGGAAATCCCTTAGAGGATTACATTTTTCCACCGTTGCTCCCGCTAAACCACGCTGCTATAGTGCCTTCACGTGATTTCCCGTTTTAAAATCGTGCTGGCAGTGATGGTGGTACTGGCTGTTCTGCTGGTTTGCATCTCTCCGCTGGTGAATTTGCCGTCTTCGCTTTTGCGGGCACAGCAAGGAACACTGGTGGCATTAGCAATTGCTTTCGCGGCCCAGCGACTTCTTTTGCGCCGTTCGCCGGAACCCGTCCAAATGGTTCCCGATGCAACCTTCTCGCTGACGCCGTTCTCTGGCTTATCAACCCTGGCCTGCGCTCTGCTCTGTTGAGCGGAATGCGCAGTTTGTAACTTCTTAGGCGTTGAACTACCCCGCTACTTCGGGGTGGCTTGGCTGACATCAATTCAAGACTGCGGAGAAAACATGGGGGTTCTCGACCGTGAGGCCGTCTATCTTTCATTCTTCGAGCAATTGAAAAATGCGGAGCAGCGGGTTTTGCTGCTTGACTATGACGGAACCATGGCGCCGTTTCATGCGGACCGCGCACATGCGTTTCCTTATCCGGAGATTCCGCCGATGTTGACGGAGATCATCAAGACCGGAACACGATTAGTGTTGGTGACCGGGCGGCCATCGCGGGAGTTGGTGGTGTTGTGCGGTCTCTATCCGCATCCGGAAATTTGGGGAAGTCACGGATTGGAACGGCTTATGCCCAACGGCGATTACAGCGTGACTACACTTCCGGGAAAAGAAGAAGCCGGGTTATTGACGGCTGCGGCCGCGATGCGTGCTCTCGATCACGAAGCGAATTTGGAATTGAAGCCGGGTGGAGTGGCCGTCCACTGGCGCGGTTTGGATGTTGCGGATAAAGAAAAAATAAGAAATCAGGTCGAGCAACAGTGGAAACCTTTACTGGAAGACCACGCCCTCAAGTTACTAGAGTTTGATGGGGGTGTGGAAATTAGAGTCTCTAATACGGACAAAGGCTATGCTGTAAAGAGCATCTTAAGAGAGAGCAGTCCGGACGCCGTAGTTGCATATCTCGGCGACGACCTGACGGACGAAGACGCTTTTCACGCTCTGAAAGACAGGGGACTACGCATTTTGGTTCGTCCCCAACATCGGCCAACTGCGGCCGATCTCTGGTTGAAACCGCCGGAAGAACTCGGCGAGTTCCTCCATCAGTGGCTCCTTACATGCGGAGGTGAAGCATGACAGCTGAAAAAGGACGTCTGATTATCGTTTCCAATCGCCTGCCGATTTCCGTCTTGCGGCAGGGCGACGGAACCCGTGTGGAACCAAGTCCGGGTGGCCTGGCCACAGCGCTTTCGGCGGTGTGGAGTACGCGGAGCAACGGCCTGTGGATCGGCTGGCCGGGCAACGCTGACGGGGCAAATATTGATCCGCTGCTGGCGCAAGCCGCGCGCAACGAGCCTTACGACCTGCAGGCTGTTTCCTTAAACGATCAGGAGATCGCCAAGTTTTACATTGGATTTGCCAACGAAATTATTTGGCCGCTGTTTCACGACCTGCAATCGCAGTGCAATTTCAATCCTGAATATTGGGAGATGTATCAGCAGGTCAACCGCAAGTTCGCGGATACTACCGCTCCGCAGGCCGGAGCGGATGATTTCGTGTGGGTGCATGACTATCACTTCATGCTGGTAGCGCAGTATCTGCGCGATGCAAACGTCAAATCGAAGATTGGATTCTTTCAGCACATTCCGTTTCCGCCTCCGGATATTTTCGAGAAGCTCCCTTGGCGGGAAGCGATTCTTCGCGGACTCTTGCAGTACGACGTTCTGGGATTTCAGACGGAACGCGATCACAACAACTTCTTGAATTGTCTGGCACGGTTACTGCCTGCCGCAGAGACGGTGGGCGGAAGCCAAGCTCATATATCGATCCGATTTGAGGGACGCGAGACAGTAGTGGGTGCTTTTCCCATCAGCATCGATTTCGACGAATTTGCGGGACCGGCGGCGCAAGCGGATGTGTCCGCTCGGGCGGCAAATATTCGTAAAGAACTGTCCGACAGTTTGCTGATGCTGGGTGTCGATCGCATGGATTACACCAAGGGCATTCCGGAACGTCTGCAATCGTTCCGGGTTTTTCTCGAGCGCTATCCGGAACTACGGCGGCAGGTCACTCTGGTACAGATCGTGGTTCCGAGCCGTTCCGATATTCCCAAGTATCAGGATTTGCGCCAACAGGTTGAACTGCTGGTCAGCGAAATCAACGGACAATACACTGAATCGGGATGGGTGCCGATCCACTATATGTACCGCAGTTTGAGACGGGAAGATTTGCTGGGATACTACCGGGCCGCGGACATCGCTTTGATTACGCCCTTGAAAGATGGAATGAACCTGGTAGCCAAGGAATTTTGCGCTGCACAAGTGGACGAACGCGGCGTGTTGGTGCTGAGCGAATTTGCCGGCGCGAGCCCGGAATTAAGACATGGGGCTTTGCTCGTGAATCCTAACGACTTCGTCGGTGTAGCGCAGGCGATCTACGAGGCATGCCAAATGTTGCCGGCAGAGAAGCGTCGGCGTATGAAACTGCTGCGCGAGATTGTGAAGAGTCAGGATGTGCATCGGTGGGCGCGCTCCTTCATGAGCGCTTCGGCATCAGCTTCCCGTCCGCGGTCGGTTCCGCCGTCAGGCGGCGGAAATCTCGCGCGTGAGGCAAAAGTAGGCGGAGTTCCCGGAGTTGCGGTGCTCGGTCGAACGCTGCCTTCCAGGCGGATTGCCAGCTCCTCCTACACTTCATTTGGAGCGGATTGATTTGATGCGGGACGGACAGTCTAGTCCGTCTGCTACCAGAGGCAGTTCGCTATTC
>DATBAT010000334.1:0-2816 GCA_036271375.1 Terriglobales bacterium | reverse complement strand
TGAATGATCTGCGAAGCACGGCGCGTCATCTCTACCATTTGCGCGGTCGTACCTTTCCAAAAGCCAGGGTCGTTAGGTTCGTTCCACAACTCGTAGTACTTGATCTTGCCCTTATAGCGGGTCACGAGCGCGGTCACGTAGGCGTCCCAATAAGCGTAATTAGCGGGCGCCACGCACTGGCCACCACCGTAGTTGCAGGAGATTGATGTATTGGAAGAGGCCCACGCGGGGGTCCGTCCGAAGGTGTACAGCAACTGCACATTCTGCTGCTGCGCCCGGTTGACCCAGGCGTCGAGCGGCGCCCAATTGTAGGAACCGTTACTGGGGTTCAGGTTGGCCCAGGCGGTGCCGTCATCCCATAAGCGATAGCTGCCAAAACCCACGCTTGGCCAAGCCGTCTTGCTCTGGTTAACATGCATTCCGAAAAACGTCGGGGGAAGTGTTTCGCCCTGGCCCACACAGCCGAGAAGGAGCGCAACCACGAATGCGAATATTGCATGACGGCTTTTGGTCATTTTGATTTTCTCCAGGTAGAAGGCGTCGGACCGACGTCGCGGTAGGCCGTTAACCCGCTTGCACAACGCAAAAAGTTCTTGGTGATGAAGTCGAGTATAGGCAGGGAAAAACGAGCGTGCTAGTTACAAAGGACCACCCGACCGCGCTCATGGTACAGGTACCCTTCTAATCGGAAGAACATGTGCAGAACTTAAATAGACGAATCTGGATATTTGAGAAAGGTTACTGGGAAGGCGTTTGGGAAGATTGAATCGATGACTCTGGATGTTCACAAAAGAGGCCGGGGCTTAGATTTTAGCTTGCTACCTCGTAAGAGGCACTTCCTTTATGAACAATAACTTAGGCGGCTTCCACTCGGTATCCTGAGATACGCAACGCCAGGGATTGTTGAATGCTTTCCACGGAAATGATCAAACTTTCGTCGCCGGCGAAAGAGGTCAGGACCCCCTGCACGCCATCCAAACTACCCCCGCGAATCCGCACCTTTTGTCCGGGAATAAGCGCGGGATGCACAGTAAAGGGTATTTTTTCTCTAAGCACGGTCTTGATGGCGCCAATTTCGCCCTCCGGGATGGGCGCGCCCATTCCGCGCAGTCCGACGAAACCAATTACGCCAAAAGTGCGTAGCACCGAGACCCGATCCTCACTACCCCCGCTGCCGAGCCGAACGAACACATACCCTGGAAACATCGGCGCAGCCATACGAACCTGGCGATCACTCCACTGTCGGACAACGGTGTACATGGGGAGGAAAATCTCGACCCCTTTTTCTTCCAGACTGACCGCTACTTTTCGCTCGTGACGCGAATTTGTCCGGATCGCGAACCATGCGTTGCTGGAAACCATCGAAATCCTTACGTAGCTCGGGATTTGTGTGCTCACGATGTAGGCTCGTAAGTTCCTCTCCAGCCTAGAGCGATGCGTCTAAATCGCGCAAGAGGAGGAAATTTCCCGGAAAGTTGATTCAGTGGGGCGATCGCCGAGGGTGAGCCTTTTGGCTAATTTGGCCTGAATTACTTATTCATCGATCACTAAACAGGATTTTGTACTAGAGACATTTCTCTTACCTGATCCCCTTCGTTTGCTGGCGGCTTTCAGGTTTGTATCTGCGAATCGTGAAGGTCGTTTTCTCCATCTATATAATAAGCAAGGAGTAATGGGGTAGGGCGAGTTTCGTCAAGTAATGCAATTGCCAGTTTGACCCGCGTCACGACCAGAATGAATACAGTCCAACATCCTCTGGAAAAAATCGTTGCCAGCCGCATCGCCATCATCGATGGCGCGATGGGGACGACCATCCGCACCTATGGTATGAAGGAATCTGACATCCGCGGGGAGCGCTTCAAAGACTCAACGAAGGATCTGCTGAACAACGGCGATCTTTTTTCGTTGACTCAGCCCGACATGATTTGCGACATCCATCGCCGGTTTCTGGAGGCTGGCGCGGACATTATCGAGACCAATACTTTTGGGGCTACCAGCATCACGCAGAGCGAATTCTTCGTGGACGATCCGCGCGAGAGGGGTGGCCGCAAGGATCCAGAGTTTTATCAGAAGATCATCGACGATAAGTTCCTCGGGGACCTGGCTTTCGAGATCAATCAGAAGTCGGCGCAGCAATGCCGCGAATGGGCTGATCGCGTTGAAAACGCAACCTCCCGTCAGCGGTTTGTTGCGGGGGCGATCGGCCCGCTGACTGTTTCACTCTCCAACTCGCCTGATGCCGATGACGCGGGTTTCCGCGTGGTTACCTTCGACCAGGTCAAAACGTCCTATTCGCAGCAAGTGCGCGGTCTTATCGCCGGTGGCGCAGACCTACTGTTGGTCGAGACCATTTTCGATTCTCTGAACGCCAAGGCGGCATTGGTTGCAATCCGCGAAGTATTTGATGAGGACGGCAAGACATTGCCGGTGATGATCTCGGCCGCGGTGGGGCGTGGCGGCGAGACCATGATCTCCGCACAGACGACCGAAGCTTTCTGGAACGCGGTATCACACGTGAAACCGCTGTCAGTGGGACTTAACTGCTCGCTTGGTCCTGATCTCATGTATCCGTTTCTGAGCGATCTTTCGGAAAAAGCCAATGTGGCGATCTCATGCTATCCGAACGCCGGTTTGCCGAACCCGTTGTCGGCGACGGGGTTTGACCTAGCGCCTGCTGACATGGCACGTTACCTGGGCGACTTCGCGCGTGGAGGTCTGATCAACATTGCCGGCGGATGTTGCGGCAACACGCCGGAACACATCGCTGCCATCGCGAAAGCTCTCGAAGGCCAGCCTCCCCGAGAACTGAGGGCGGC
>DATBAT010000333.1:0-2782 GCA_036271375.1 Terriglobales bacterium | reverse complement strand
TTTTTGGACGCAATTGAGTTCGGTGGCACAGACAGTTCAACAGCATCGACCGGCGGCATTTTCAGGGGTCGTTGAGCAGGCTGCTACCACCCAACCGGCAATAGCGGATGGCGCAACGGGCCCAGCCTTGACGGGGACTGACGCCTCATTCCCGATGTGGGAACGCCATCCGCTTTACCGGCTGCGCCACAGTGACGAAGTCGAAATTACCTTCTCGTTCGCCCCGGAGTTTAACCAGATGCTTACGGTTCAACCCGACGGGTTTCTCACTCTAAAAGCCGTCGCCCAACTGTATGCCGCGGGTCGCAGCGTTCCTGAACTACGCGACATTATTCGTAGCCTCTACGCCCCGCTGTTGCACGACCCGGAAGTAACGGTTTCATTAAAGACCTTCGAAAAGCCCTACTTCGTCGCGTCCGGACAAGTCTCGAAGCCGGGGAAATACGATCTGCTGGGAGCGACAAGCGTCGTCGAAGCGCTGGCGATCGCCGGAGGCATGACCACGGACGCCAAGCATTCGAAAGTAGTTTTGTTTCGGCATCGCTCCGACGAACTTGTCGAGGCCCGGTTGCTGGATGTGAAGCAAATGATGAACTCCCGCAATCTTCAGGAAGATATTCAACTTCTGCCGGGCGATCTACTTTACGTCCCACAGAATTCCATTTCAAAGTTCCGGCGGTTTCTGCCGTCGTCCAGCCTGGGCATGTACGTGAACCCAACGCAATACTGAATCCCATGTTTGACGAACTCACAGTTTTACCGAGACCAGTGCGAGCGCCCTCCCCAACAGCCCGCGACCTGCTGGCAATATTTTTCCGGCAGCGCAGACTCGTGCTGGTCTCTTTCTTCGGGATCTTTCTGGTGATTACGCTTTACGGAATATTTTTGCCTTCGTATCAGTCGCATATGAAGGTCCTGGTGCGGCGGGGACGCGTCGATCCCAGCACCAGCCCGATGGTGCCGCAAGCTGCACCGTTCGATCGCTCGGAGATCAGCGAAGAGGACCTGAATTCGGAAGTCGAGTTACTTCGCGATCAGGAAATTCTGCGCACTGTGATGGATGACGCGGGACTAGCTGCGCGTAAATCCTGGTTCAACTTCTCGAATGAAGCGAGCCGGCGCGAGCGAGGCATGCACCGCTTAGCAGAACGCCTTGAAGTGAAACCTGTACGAAAGACCTCTCTTATCGAAATCTCTTATACGTCGGCGAACGCGGTTGAGTCTGCATGGGTCTTGCGCTGCCTCGCCCGTGCCTACTTGCAACGCCATGTCCGGGTACAGCAACCATCGGGCGAATTCGATTTCTTTGAACAACAAGCGTCACGGGCCGAGCGCGGATTAGAACAGGCGCAAACGGAGCTGGTGAATTTCACCCACAACGAAGGAGTGGTCTCCGCGTCGCTGGAGCGAGACAACGCTTTGCAAAGACTAAACGAAGCCGAAGACAGCTCCCGGCAAGTTGAAATACAAATCTCGGAGACCGCGCAACGTTTCCGTACGCTTCAGCAGCAGCTATTGACCTTGCCCGAAAGGACGACGCGTCAGCAGCGCACCGCCGACAATGCCGAATTGCTGGAGAAGTTCAAATCGCGGCTGCTGGAACTACAGCTTAAGCGGACAGAGTTGCTGACCAAATTCGAGCCCACCTACCGCCTGGTGCTGGAAGTCGATGCGCAGATCATGGAAGCCAAACAATCGCTGGCCAACGAACAACAATTCCCGCTTCGCGATCAAACTACCGACCAAAACCCTGACCACGAGTGGGCGGCGGCGGATTTATTAAAAACCCGCGTCGACTTAAGTTCTCTGCACTCGCGCGCCACCGCTACCCGACAGGCAGTGGCCAACGATCGCCAGGTGGCCGACCAACTCGGCAAGCGTGCATTACAGCAGGACGTTCTCTTACGCAATTTGAAAACTGCGGAAGCGGCCTACCTACTGTACATAAACAAGCGGGAGGAAGCCCGCATCGGCGATGCGCTCGACCAAAACGGAATCCTGAATGTCAGCCTGGCGGAACAGCCGTCGGTGCCGGCTCTACCGACGCGGTCCGCGTTGGGTTTCGGTGCTGTCGGGTTGTTTGTAGGGGGTCTTTTCAGTACAACCGCGGCGTTCGTGGCTGACCGGCTCGATCCCTCATTTCGCACCTGCGATGAAGTGGTGGCCTATCTCTCGACCCCCGTCCTGGCCTCATTGCCTCAAAGGAACGATTAGCAGCGTTTATCAAGGAGCCCTTATGAGCAGTCGCTTGCATCTCTTATCGTCGTTGCCTGATCCCGGAGTCTTTGAAACGCCGTCCCATAAACCTCCGGCATTTCACCCGTTACCGAATTGGGATGCCGGTAATTTTGCCCAGGAACAATTGCGCCGGTTGGTAAGGCAAGTATTCTTCCCCGGGTGGCCACGACCCTCCCGGCATGTCGCTTTCGTTGCCGTAGACGAAGATATCGATGCAAATGCAATCTGTCTTCAGGTTGGGCACCTCTTGTCTTCGGAAATTCAGGCCAACACCTGTGTGCTCGAAGCCAGCCGCTCCTCGCTAGTGGATCAGTCCAGCCGGGAGACCAGCGGCGTAGGGGCTGCTGACCTCGGCGACTCTATTCGGAAGCGGGCGCGCCGAATCTCGAGCCGTCTTTGGGTCTTACCACAACAAACATTTCTTGAAGGTTGCGGCGCAGGGCTGTCTGCGGTGTGGCTGGAAAAGCGACTCCAGAAACTCCGCGCTGATTTCGACTTTACCTTGCTTCATTTGCCTGATGCGGATCGATGCAGCGAAGCGCTG
>DATBAT010000332.1:0-24330 GCA_036271375.1 Terriglobales bacterium | reverse complement strand
ACCGGGTCCCTGGTGCAGACGGTTTTTCTCGGCGGTCTTGGCTACCTCATGCTGAGCCTCGCACTTCTCGAAAATATTATTCTTTCCAGTCTCAACGCGAACTCTCTGGCGTTACGAGCTGTATCCATCGGGCTGGCGGTTAATTTGTTGGCCGGGTATGCTCTGAGTCACTGGTTGGGCGTGCAATATGCTGCTGTGGGTCTATTCCTGGGATCGGCCGTGGTGCTCTACTACGGCAATTCGTTCGTGCGCAAAGCACTGCGCCATCCCGATTACCATTATTCGATCGCGTGAGCCCATCTGATGCCGGTTCTGGAAATTTTTAAGGCGGCATGGGTCATTGTTGCCTTTATTTTTCTGTTCGTCTGGGTCCCCGGGCGCCTGTTCGCAAGAAATTCCCTCACTCCTTATGTGTTATGGGTAGCGGGCAACTTCGTCCGCATGCTGGTTTGTGTGGCCGCTTCGGTTTTCATTCTCACTGAAATTAAAGCGCTGGGCTACATCACGGCCGTGCTTTTTGTGGTGGCCGCGCTGGCAATTGCGTGGCTGCGAAATCACAATTGGCAGGTCCGTGGGGTCGTCAACACCGTACAGAATCGGATTTTGAAGCTGGTCCATAAGGTGGAAGGCCAGTCGCTCACCAAGTTCGACGACCCGAAAGCTAAAGAGAAACCGGTCTCGTTTCATCTGCCGCGATTTCTTCACCTCAATTTCTGGCTGGCTCTGCTTGAGGGCAGGGAAGTGTTGATCGCGGGTTTTGTGCTGGTGATGATCACGTCGTTGGCCCTGCTCTGGCAGAACCCGATTCACCAACTCCGCTACGAACACGTCGAGCAGTACAGCGTTTTGCTTCGCGCGCGGCAGTTTGCGTTGAATCTTCAGCCCGTCGGGCGTCCTTTCATTTTCCCTTCCGCGTTGGTCGCTACCTCCTTGATCAGCGCGGTTGACCTGGCTGAGGTCACACGTTTTGCCTCCCCAGTAATTGGCATTTTCCTGGTGATCTCCCTGGGGATTTTTGTGCGGATTTGCGTACGCACCGGAGTAGCGGCAATCGCGGCCATGTATTGTTTCGGCGCCGCTGCGTTGCCGCCGCCGACTGACGTAGTACCTGTAGCGACAACCGTGCGCGAAAAGTTAATCGCGTTGCTGGACTATGCGCCGTCCGTCACACGCCCGGGAACTGAGTTTGCGATCGGCATGATTTTGCTCTTGCTGGGGTTGGCGTTCCTTGCTGACTGGCACCGCAACGGCGGCTGGGATTCTCTCATCGACGCGGTGTGTTGCGTTGCGATGGTTGCCATTATTTCCCAATACCTGCTGATAGCCTTTTTGGTGGCAGGTGCCGCGATGTTGCTGAGTCCTATCGTCAGTATCGTCGTGCTCTTTCTTTTGTTCTACGCCACGGCGATCTACGCCACGCTGGTGACCAGCACGGTTCCCAACGATGTTTTTACCATTCTTCCGCTAGCGGCCGCGATCGGAATCGGCTGCTTCATCGCGTTTGTTCATTCGACGTTAAAGCCCCTCATCGGGAAACATGTCGACGCTTTAGTATTGGCAGTTTGCCTGGCCGTGGCGGCGCTTTGGGCGCGTCCCAACTATCTAAAGGCCCAATATTTGGAATATGAAGAGGCCGCGCAGCAGACCAAAAAAATCAACACGACCTTGCCGCGGCAGCGTTGGGAAGTCATCGCTCCCGTCGAACAGCTACCGGAGACTTTCGGATTTGGCGGCTACGAGGACTTGGCGCTGTGGGTGCAGAAATATAAAGACCAGGTAGGCGATTCTGATTTCCATTTCAAAGATCCCCCGCAAGACATGTTGATCTACGTGGAGAAAAATCCATTTCAGATGTATGCCGCCGAGCCAGCCATGGTTTCCTTCGCCACACTCACCGATGCCACGTACCGAAACTATCGTTCGCCCGCGGGCCGCGCCAGCCTTGAATCGGATGCGTTACAGCTCTGCGAAAAATATCGCGCCCACCATTCCGACATGGCGACGTTCTACGAAGATCAGAACCTGAAAATTTATCGTATTCACACCTCACCAAAACCCAGCCACTGATCTCACGGACTCCCACGGATCCTTGTTTTTATCCGTGGGAATCCGCGAGGATCCGCGGCTAGCGTTTAGCGGCACGCAACTCGATAAGCCGTTAAGTCTTCGTCTTTCAGCATCGAATTGAAGTTCATCGAATTCGCTTTCGGACAGAAGCGTGAAGGACTCAAGCTGTACTCCACTTCAAATACCGCCTTGCCCGCCGACAGAAACGGTTGCAGGTAACTGCACTCACTGTAAGCAAAGCATTCTTCGTTGATGGTGAAATCGAAATAGGGAACCAGAGCCTTCGCCTGCTCGACATCATTCTTCAACGCCACCGTCATACCGAGAGTATGGACCGTTTCCGCGATCCACTTGTTGTATGCCAACTGTTCGGTGGCGGTAATGGGGAATCCGGTGCTGTTCGAGTAGCCATCGACGTTATCGGGTTCGACGGCGTCAAAGCCTTTCTTCTGGCACATCTGGAAGCGCGCCGTCATTACACCGGCCAAAGCGTTGATGTTGCGAACGTCAAGCCATTTCTCGCCAGGCCAGCCGTTCGTTTTCCCTAGGAGGTAAGTCGGAAATTTCTTGGAATCGGAACGCCAGTTTTCCCAGGTGCCGGCATCGATGTAGCACACGGCCTTGATGCCCTTCTTGTGCATGGCTGCGACGAGACTGGCGGAGGCGTCGAAGCCATCCACGTCATACATGCCGACGGTCAGCAATGATCCGCTCGAAGGCAGGTCGGAAAGCTGCCACTGCCACGAGGTCTTCATTGCGGGACGCCAGGCCGTGCTGCCTTGGGCCGAAGCTCGAGGTATCGCCAATGCGGCCAATACCAGGGACAAAAACAAAATGCGGGGGAGTGCTTGCTTCATTGAGTTTTCTTCTCCAAATCTTTCTGGACGAAGAAGCGCGCGGACACTTCAATTCACAGGTGGCTTGAGCGGATCGTATTACACAAAGCGCGGGCGGCAAGTGCTGGAGGTTCAGAGCTTAATTACTCAAATGCTGTGCGTACTTTCGAAAAGAAAATCAGAAGTGCACTGCGATTTTGAAACGGGTCGTCTGTGGCCGATTGCAGGCCATGCTCGTACGATGCCATACCTCCGATGGTCGTCACAAGTACTACAACTGCTCACTCGACACGCGATGCGTACTCTGGTTCCCGTGGCCAACAAAACTGGTTTGTTAGAATCGATCAGCAGCGTCTTCTTTTGAATTTCGAAGCCGTTGACCATCCAGCGGAGCGAAAGAAATTCTTCTTGCCGGCGTCTACCCGTAGATCGTTTCTAAAAGCAGCTGGGCTCGCCGCGATCGCGGGCACCGGTTTTATTGGCGGCGACGCGCTGTTGTGGGAACCCAACCGTCCCCGGTTGGTGGAGATGGAGTTAAAGTTTGACCGCCTGCCGCAGGCGTTCGATGGACTTCGAGTCGTTCAACTCAGCGATTTCCATTACGACGCGCATTTTTCCGTGGTGCCGATCAGCAGATCCATCGACATCATCAATCCGCTAAAGCCCGATCTGGTCTTGCTGACCGGAGATTTTGTTACCAGCCCACCGTTTCACGCGCGCAGAAAAGGCCATCGTCCCGCCGAAGACGCCGCGCCCTGCTCGGAGTTGTTGCGGCAGATCAAGTCAAAGTTTGGACACTACGCGGTGATGGGCAATCACGACGCGACGGCCAATCCTGATCGCATCTCGGAAATTCTCGAAGCGCACGGAATCAAAGTGTTGCGCAACGGCGCGGTGCCGCTAGAGCGGGACGGAAACCGCGTCTGGCTCGCGGGCATCGATGACATTCTGGAGGGCAATCCGGACCTGCGTACGACACTGGCACAGATTCCGCGCGATGAGTTCTCGATCCTGATGGCGCATGAACCGGACTTCGGAGTTCAGGTGGCGCGCACGCCGGTGGACTTTCAACTCTCCGGGCACTCGCACGGCGGGCAGGTTCGTTTTCCGATTATTGGTGCGCCCGTTTTGCCTAATCTTGGCCGGGAATATCCCATGGGCTTGTACAAGATCGACAAGCTCACGCTGTACACCAACGTAGGGTTGGGAACGATCGGCCTGCCGATTCGCTGGAATTGCCCGCCGGAAATCACTTTGTTTACTTTGCGGTGTGCTTAAGACTTCGCGCCAATGGCGGCGCCAATCCCTACCGCGACCGACGCGGGACGTTTCACTTTCTTCAAACGATCCATTGCCTGCGTTTGCGCCTCATGAATTTGATCGGTGGTGAGTGTTGTGCCCATCTGCCGTTTGGCTGCGCTGATCTCATCTTTCAGTTCCGCGTTGATTTTTTCCGAAACCAGATACCACATGTAAGCTGATACAGGATCGGCCGCCACACCATTACCGCGGCGATACATCTCGGCCAGCGCGACTTGCGCGGAGGGCAGGCCTTCTTCCGCCGCCTTCTTGCACCAGGTCAACGTGGTCTGTTGCGTTCCTCCCATTTCCGATCCGTTGGTCCCGTTGGGAAGCTGGCCGAAAGAATTGGTCAGCGTGAGCGTCATCAGTTCCAGACGGCTGGAAACGCCTAGTTTGTCGAAGACGCGGAACAAATAATTCTTGATGGTGTGCTGGCTGAGATTAAGGCGCTCGGCGATTTCACGATTGGTGAGTCCATCGGCCAGACAGCCAACTACATCGAGTTCGCGTTTCGAGAGCAGGCTCAACCCATTTGCACCAACCGCGCGAATCGACGGAGTAGATGCAAGCGTCTCAATGGCGAAAGCAATCTGCTGGCCGCTGGCCCAGATCTGTCCGTCATGCACCTGATGAACGCACTTGCAGAGCGTTTCCAGCGACTCGAAGCGGCTGAACAGGCCGCGGGCTCCGGCGCGGAAGGCTTCCAGCACCACCTCGCGCTTCGAGGAATCGAGCAGAATAATCGCGCGCAACTCACGCCGCAGCGCGCGCAGCTCCCGCAGAACTTCTATGCCGCGAAGCGGCTCTTCATCCAGATTGGAACTGATCACGGCAACATCGACTTCCTGGTTGCCAACTGTGCCGATCAGGTCGCGGGAATGCGAGGCGGTACCTGCAATTTCGAGGCTGGGATCGCGCTTCAACGCGTCCGCCAGCAGTTGGGTGTGAATATGTGTGTTGTCCGCGACTAAGACCCGGATTGCCCGCTCGCTCTGCTCTTGCTCAAGACCCATGCGACCTCCACGAAACTCATTACGAAGTTGTGGTCAACGGCAACATTGCCGATTTCAACTAAGAACTTCCATGGTCCGGATGGAAGCTCAGGATCACCTAAGCGGGGAGCGAAAACTGGCTGGGATGCACAGATTTGCAACTCGTACTGCGGATGACGGGATTGTATAAGCAGGCGGCCGCGACAAGCAATACAAAGTTGAAGATGTTTGCATACTCTGCTGCTAAAATCTGCCATCTAAAAAGGTGTCGTCTCCAAGCATAGGTTGCAGAGATCTTGTAGGTATAAGATTTAGATAGGTTTATTCTCGGCAAACCATATTTTCCAGCTCGACTCGATTAGGATTTTCTAGCCTATAATTAATCCTACATGAGCTATAAATCTCTATATATGAGACAAAATACCCTGTACTGCGGGAGAAGATGGTCGTTGGGTTGCGATACCTCTTGCAAGCTTTTGCATGCCCCGTTAACTTTCGAGAGTCACCACGGGCTCCCGCTGTCGCAAGTCCCTCCCCTTGCCCGGATTGCTTGTAATTATCTCTTTCCTTTTTTTCTGTGGGGCCAATTTGTCTCTGTGGCTCAGAGGGCGAAGCTATGAGTGCCAGCGGGGAGCAGTTAGACGTAGAGGCACTGGCAACCGGTGAGAAGCTGGAAGAAGATGCCCTGCGATGGTATGCGGTGCACACCCGGGCCCGGCACGAGAAGAGGGTCGCGGAACGGCTTCAGGAGCTGGGTTTCACCATCTTCCTGCCGCTGGTAAAAGAGACGCGGCGCTGGAGTGACCGCAAAAAAGTGGTCGAGCTCCCGCTCTTTGGCTGCTACGTATTTGTGAAGTTCGCGGCCAGCAATCAGAAGCGGTTGAGAGTTTGTCAGACCGACGGGGTTCTACAGATTGTCGGGGTCAAAGGGCAGGGAATCGCCATCCCCGACGAGCAGGTGGACGCGGTACGGGCGGTACTGAGCGGCAGTCTGGCATGGTCGAATCATCCGTTCTTGAAGATCGGCCAGCGGGTTCGGATCTGCGGCGGCGCACTTGAGGGCGTCGAGGGTGTCCTAACTTCGCGCAATGGCGACAAAACATTGATTATTTCGGTGGACGCGATCCAGCGGTCGATCGCGGTAAGCGTGGAAGGATACCGGGTAGAACCCATATCGCGCTAAACCAGTTCGAAGCATTTCCTCCCCTGAAGCCTTAAACCCAAAACTCACTTGGCAAACTTCTCTTGATACTAAAGAGTCAAAATTCGGCACGCATGCTCGTGGTCACCCGCGAGCCCGCCTCTCTCGGCCCGCTGTGGTCGGTAGGACGGGCCAACGCCTGGGACCTCGAAGTTGCCGGCAGCGGCTGCGAAGCGCTGGAGAAAATCCAGAGCGATGGCAGCCCGGACGTGGTGCTGCTCGACCTGCCGCGCGGCGACAACGATGGCTTTTACACGTTGCGTTGGTTGCGCCGGGTACGCTCGTCTTTGCCAGTGGTGTTGTTGGTGCCGGTGGAGGACGCGGCCCAGCGCGCGGAAGCTTTTCGTCTGGGTGCGCAAGACTATCTGGTGAAGCCGCTCGCTGTCGGGGATATCGAGGCCATGGGACGGCACTATTTTGGCGGGCCGGTAGTCGCCGACGATTCCGCTGCCGAGCCTCTGTGCGAGGGTATGGCGTTTCTCGCGGCCAGCGCGGTGACCAAAAAATTGCGCGCACAGGCAGATTTGCTGGCCCAGGTCGATGTGCCGCTGCTGATTGTGGGAGAGAGTGGCAGCGGCAAGGAAAGCACGGCGCGCTTGATTCACAAGCTTTCTTCCCGCGGCAATTTCGGGTTCCATAAGGTCAATTGCGCTGCATTGACTGGAGATGTGCTGGAGCGTGAACTGCTCGGTTACGAACCGGGAGCATTTGCCGGCGCATCACGCAGCCGCGCCGGCAAGCTGGAACTGGCAGACAAAGGGACAATTTTTCTCGATGACTTTGCCGAGACGCCGTTGAATCTTCAGGCCAAGTTGCTGCACGTATTGCTGGAGAAACAATTTTTCCGCATGGGCGGCGAGAGCCCGATGTTCTGCGACGTTCGTTTCATGGCTGCGACCAGCGTGGACATGGAAGAGGCTCTCATCGGCAAGCGGCTACGCGAAGATCTTTACTACCGCATCAGCGCTTTCACCGTACAGGTGCCGCCTTTGCGTCAGCGCGCCAGCGAAATCCCACAACTGCTGGCGCATTTCATGAAGCAAATGGCGGCGCAGTACGCGTTGCCCATGCGCAGCTTTCCGTCGGCGATTGTCGAGGCCTGTCAGGATTATTCGTGGCCGGGTAATTTGCGCGAGTTGGAAGGGCTGGTTAAGCGCTTCTTAGTGATGGGCGACGAACAACTATTGCTCAGCGAGTTGCGGCGGAATACCGAGGGAGCGTGGGAAGCTGGTTCCGAAGAAGTTCCGGAAACAGTCGAAGAACCGCTCTCCGGACTGCGTTCGCTGGTGCAGAGCGTAAAAGGCGAAGCCGAAAAGAACGCGATCTCTTTGGCTCTTGAAGAGACGCGCTGGAACCGCAAAGCGGCGGCGCGGCTTTTGCAGGTTAGCTATCGAACATTACTTTATAAAATCCAGCAATATCACATGAGCCCGCCTGCGAGTTACGCTGCGCCCTTTTCCGGACAGCCAATCGCGCGCGCTAAAAGCATTCGGAGCTATGCCTCCGCAGAGATTACGGAGCCTGGTCGATGACGATGCTTAAGAACCTGCGAGGCGGTTTATTTGCCGCAGTGATGTTGTGCTTGTTGCTGCCAGCGTGGGCGCAACAGAATGCGCCGGCAACGGCGACCCCGCCTGCCGCGGAGAAAATTCCAGCGGCCAAGGGCGACGACAGTTACGTGATTGGCCCGGCCGATGTGCTGGCCATCAACGTGTGGAAAGAAGCGGAGATTTCACGCTCGATTCCGGTGCGTTCCGACGGACGCATTTCCCTGCCGCTGATCGGAGAAGTGCAGGCTGCTGGACGCACGCCGCGTCAGTTACAGGAAGAGTTGGCCAAGAAGTTGACCAGCTTCATCTCCGAGCCCGACGTGACCGTGATCGTGCAGGAGATTCACAGCCAGAAATTCAACGTGCTCGGACAGGTAGGGAAGCCCGGTACGTTTCTCCTGACTGACTCGACCACCGTGCTGGACGCGATCGCCCTGGCCGGCGGGTTCCGCGATTTCGCCAAGCAGAAAGCGATCTACGTGCTGCGGCAAAATGCCGACGGCACGCAGACACGGCTGCCCTTCAATTACAAAGACGTGGTCAAGGGCAAGAACATTGAACAGAACGTGAAGCTATTGCCGCGAGATACGGTGGTGGTCCCGTGAGCAAGATCATTCGCAGCCTGCTGGCCTTTTGGCTATGCGGCGCTGTGCTCACCATGGCGGCACAAAATCCGCCGCCCGCGAAAGACGATGCCGACTCTAAGCCGGTTGCCTTGCCGGGCGCGGAAGGAGCAGTGGACGATCAACGCGCGCCCATTCCCGCGCTGGTGAATGGTCAGATCAAATCTTTGGCATTTAGTTCGGAACTTGATCGCACCAACTACCTAAGCGGCGGCGTCACGGTTGGGGCAACCTATGACGACAACGTGCTCTCGCAGACCTCGAATCCGATCGGCGGGTACACGGCGTCGGTACTTCCTTTTATCGCCATCGACCAGTCGCGCGCCCGCATTCACTGGGACCTGAACTACGCCGCGGGATTTGTGATGAACCAGCGGTTGAGCGATCAGAACAATTCTTCGCAAAACCTGGGCGCTGATCTGGAATATCGCGTGAGCCCGCACGTCGATCTGCGCCTGAGCGATCACTTTATTTACACCACCGGATTTTTTGACCTGCTGCAGCAGAACATTGGCAATCCCGCGTCCGGCGCGTTGCAATTGCCCAATCAATCGGTGATTACTCCACTGGCCAAGAGCACCAGCAATCTGGCTAACGTCGAGATGGACTATCAGTTCAGTCCTAACGACATGGTAGGCGGCAGCGGCAGCTTCTTCACTTCACGCTACCGCGATGTGCCGGCGGGCTCGATCAGCCTGCTCGATACCGACACGCAAGCGGGCAACGCGTTTTATACCCACCGCGTGACCCGCTCCGACTGGTTCGGCGGAGCCTACGAATTCCAGAAGCTGAGTTTCAGTCCCGGGGCGGACCAGGCCACGACCCATAGTTTTCTTTTGTTCAACACAATTTATTTCCGTCCGCGCATGAGTTTTTCCATTTTTGGCGGGCCGGAATACTGGGACTACGACTCGCAGCAGATCACCCAGGTGGCCAACGGTCCAGTTTTGCTGGTGGTTTCGACTCCGGTATCGAAGACGCGTTGGACGTATTCCGCGGGAGCCAGTTTCAACTGGCAGGGAGAACATACCAGCGCTGAACTCGGGGTTTCGCGCCGCGTAAGCAATGGCGGCGGAATTCTGGGAGCTGTCGAATTAGTCAGCGCCGAGGCGGCGGTGCGGCAAAAAATCACCCATTCGACGACCTTCGCGTTAAGCGGAATCGTCGGTGATAATCGTCTGTTGGCGAACTTTAACGGGGTGGCCGACCGGTTACGTTCGGCCAGTGGCAGCGCGGCTCTTGAGCAAATGTTAGGCAGAAGCTTTATGGTAAGCTTGGGTTACGGACGAGACTATCAACGTCAATCCGGCGGCACTCCTCCCCCTACAGACGTGGACCATAATCGCGGCTGGGTATCTCTCACCTACAATTTCTCTAAGGCGATTGGGCGGTAGCGATGGCGGATGATTTTTTAGACGAACCGGGTGCGGGAGAGCAACTGGATTGGGGCCGTTATCTTGGCCTGCTGCGCCGCCGCCGCTGGTACCTGATTCTGCCTTTCTTTTGCGGATGGGCATTGGTCTTCGGCGCTAGCTGGTTTCTGCCCTCGGTCTACCGCTCGGGCACCGCGATTCTGGTCGAACAGCCGACGGTTTCGCAGCAGTATGTCGTCTCGAATGTGGCCAGCGATCTGCAATCCAGGCTCGACAGTTTGACCCAGCAGGTTTTGAGTCGCACCCGTCTGCTGCGCATCGTTGACAAGCTGAATCTTTTCCCCGCTAAGCGGCAGAAGGCCTCCGCCGACGAAATTGTGGAAGCGATGCGGAAAAATATTCAGATTGAACTGGTGCGCTCGCCGGAACGCGAGCAGCTGACTTCGTTCAACATTTATTTTTCCTCCGACAATCCTTACGTCGCGCAGCAGGTGACCACTGAGCTGACGAATATTCTGATCAGTGAGAACCTCGAAGTCCGGCAGCAGCAGTCGGAAGATACGACGAGTTTTCTGCAGAGCCAGTTGGACGAGGCGCGCAAAAATCTCGCCGAGCAGGAGGCGCGGGTCCGCGCATTTAAGGACCAGCATCTGGGCGAGTTGCCGGGACAGTTGCAGAGCAATCTGCAGATCCTGAGCGGCATGCAGGCGGAGTTGCAGGGCGAACAGGACGCACTTGGCCGGGCCAAACAGCAGAATGCTTACCTCGAATCGTTGAATAGCCAGTACCGCAGTCAGGCGAACAATCCCCACGCGCCTGCGGCGGCGGGCACCATTCCCGGCGGACTGGCGGCGGTTGATCAGGAACTGGATCGCCTGAAGGCGCAGTTGGCGGACTTAAGTTCACGCTATACCGAGCGGCATCCCGATGTACGCAAAGTGAAAGACCAGATCGCCAAGACCGAGCACATGAAAGCGCAGCTCGAGGCGGATGCGGCCAACAAGAAGAGTGCTGGAGCCGACAAGACGGGAAGCTCGTCGAACGATACCGCTCCCATGATGGAAGTGCAGAGCCAGTTGAAGGCCAACGAAATCGAGACCGCCAACCGGCAGCGCGCCATCAGCGACCTCCAGGGACGGATATCCGACTATCAATCGCGTTTGAACCGCACTCCGGTACGCGAGCAGGAGTTGACCGACCTGACGCGCGACTACGACCAGTCGAGGACCTATTACGAGTCGCTGTTGGCCAAGCGCAATCAGTCCGAACTGGCGACCAATCTTGAGCGGAGGCAGCAGAGTGAGCATTTCCGCATCATCGATCCGCCCAGCCTGCCGACCAAGCCGTATTCGCCCAACCGCTTCAAGCTGAGCCTGACGGGACTGGGCGCGGGGCTGTTGTTGGGGATCGTGGCTACAGTTGTTGTCGAAATGATGGACGACCGCATTTATGATGAGAGTGACTTCAAAAAGATGATTCCGGTAGACCTGATGGTAGAGGTGCCACCGCTGGTGTCTCCGGAAGAAGAAGTGCGCACCCGGCGGATGGCTCGTTTGAGTTGGGTCGCGGCTACGGTGATGGGCATGATCATGATGTTAGGAGTTGCGGTCAGTTTTCTCCGCAGTTAGGCAGTCATGTATAAGAGCTTTTTTAATTTAAAACGCAATCCGTTTGAGATCACGCCGGACCCGTCGTTCCTGTTTCCCACACGGAGACACAACGAAGCCCTGGCGGCGCTCTACTACGGCGTACGCCGCCACAAAGGTTTTGTGGTGATGACGGGGGAAGTCGGCACCGGCAAGACCCTGCTGGTGCGCTGCCTGTTACAGCTCTTGAACCGTAAGGACGTGGCTTACGCCTACGTGTTCAACAGCCGCCTCTCGCCCATTGAATTTCTGCAATACATTGCCGGCGACCTAGGTTTGAATGTTGCCGGCAAGAACAAGAGCGAGTTGCTGCTGGAGCTGAGCAACTACCTGATTTCGCGTTATCAGCAGAAGTTGACCACCGTGTTGGTTGTCGACGAAGCGCACCACCTGGAAGTGGAAGTGCTGGAAGAAATCCGGCTGCTGACGAATTTAGAGACCGCCGAGCGCAAACTACTGCAGATTCTGCTAGTGGGCCAACCGGAACTCGACCTGAAACTAGACTCGTTTGAGCTGCGACAGTTGAAGCAGCGCATCGCGCTGCGTTCCCAGCTTGAGCCTTTGAGCCTGGAAGAGACTTCGGGATACATTCAACGCCGCTTGCAATTGGCGGGCGCGAACTCCAACAGCACCGCGGTGTTTCCGCCGGAGACCATCTCGCGCATCTACCGCCATTCGAGCGGCATTCCCCGTCTGATCAATACGGTCTGCGAAAACGCTTTGATTACGGCATTCGCGCGGCAGACCCAGACGGTGAGCCCCGACATCATCGATGAAGTGGCCGCCGACTTCCGGCTTAGCGTGATTCACGCTCCGAAGAACCCAGCGGAAGACAGCAACAGTGAAGTGTGGCAAGCGGTCAAAACTCTATTACAGTTGCACGATCAACTCCAAGGTACGACCCGAGGTTCGGAAGAGCGGGCGCTGACCGTCGGCCCGCGGAGACAGCGGGTATGAGCCGTATTTTCGAAGCCTTGCAGAAGTCGGACTCGGAGCGTTCGCAGGCCGGTTTTGCCAACTCGCCCCTGGCCAGCGAGATTCTGGAGGCGGCGGAGCGCGAGATAGAAGAAGTGACGCCCCGGCCGGTGCCTCCGATTTCATCCGTCCCATCTTTTCAGCCGGTGCAATCGCCCGCGCCGGTGGTGGTATCGGCTTACAACTCCCTTCCTTTGTCTGTGCCCTACGGCAGTCACCTGGTAGCCATTACCGCCAAAGAAAGTCTCGCGGCGGAAAAATTCCGCTACCTGGGCGTCAAGTTGCGGCAGATGCAGCAGACCCGTCCGCTCAAGAAAATTCTGATTGGCAGCACTTTGCCGGAAGAAGGCAAGAGCATGGTCTCGGCCAATCTCGCGGCCACGCTGGCGCGCCGGCAGCAGCAGAAAGTTCTGCTGATCGAAGGCGATCTGCGGCGGCCGGTGTTGGCGCAGCGCATGGGACACATTGGCCTCGATGGATTGTCGGAGTGGCTGCAAGACGGAAAGAATCCACTGCCGGAGATGTACCAGATGGAAGGCGCGGGTTTTTCGCTTATTCCCGCGGGCAGTCCGCCGGAGAACCCGCTCGAGTTGATGCAACCTGACCGTTTGCAGGCGATGTTGACCCGCCTCGGCCAGCAGTTTGATTGGATTATCATCGATTCGCCGCCACTGCTTCCGCTTGCCGACGCTACTGTCTGGGCGCGACTTGCCGATGGAGTGCTGATGGTGGTCCGCGAAGGCAAGAGCGAGAAGAAATACCTGCAGCGCGGATTGACCGCAATCGATCCCAAGAGCTTGCTGGGAGTTGTCGTGAACAGCTGTAGCAACACCGACCACAAGAATTACTACTCGCGTTACGCCGTGACTGCAGGCCCCGCAGTCTAGCGGCAGGTTTACACCCTCCCCCTCGAAAATTCAGGTAGGACGCGTTCCCGGCGAAGTGGCCGGGAAGCGCAGGCACGCGCAAAGGACCACATTTTGAAGCGAAAAGTTGAAGCGCAAGAAACCCGGGGGAGTGGGGCGACGACGGCCCGCAAAATTGGTGGCGGCGACGATGGCATCCTGCCAGAGGCGACCTTCCATCAGATGGTGCGTCTGGAGCGCAAACGCGCCCGACGCTCCGCGAAGCCGTTCCTGCTGGTCCATCTCGATGTCACGCGTTACTTTGCCTCGACCGGCGACGAAAAGTCGCGACGCAAGATGCTGGCTGCGCTTGCTGCGGCGACCCGAGATACTGACATTCTCGGCTGGTCGAAGCACGAAAAGGTAATTGGCGTGATGTTCATCGAATTGGGCACCGAGCTTGACAGCAACTTAATGGCGACCATGCTCTTGCGGGTCAGCGACGTGCTGCGCGACATTCTGGCGCTTGAACAATTCCGCCGCGTGGATATTTCTTTCCAGCGCTTTCCGGAACAGGTCGACGAGCTTTCCATGCCGCAACTGATGCCGCAACTGTTCGCGTTGGCGGGGACGGAGTAGCCGGGGTGAGCCTGGCTATGCTTGAATCTCCGGCAACCGTGGACGCATTGCGCGCCACCGGAGACGTGCATCTGTGGACGGTCGCGCTTGATGGCGAGGCATTGCGGCAGGAAGAGTACTGGCAAACTCTGGCTGAAGACGAGCGGAAACGCGCCGAGCGGTTTCATTTTGTCCGCGACCGTGAGCGCTACGTTCGGGCTCGGGGCAGGCTGCGCAGCCTATTGGGAGAGTACTTGTCGCAGGATCCGGCGAACGTTCAGTTCAGCTACGGCCCACAGGACAAGCCGGCAGTCGAAGGCGGACTGCAATTCAATCTCGCCCACTCCGGAAGCTATGCGCTTTACGCCTTCTCGTTCGGGAAGCGAGTCGGCATGGACATTGAGCAGCTTCGCCCCATGGACGATGCCGAAGCTTTGGCCCAGAGGTTTTTCTCCCCGGAAGAATGCCGCGATCTGATTTCTTTGCCGGCGGACCAACGCAACGCGGCGTTCTTTGCCTGCTGGACGCGCAAAGAAGCTTTCGTAAAAGCGGTCGGCGGGGGACTCGCGCTTCCGTTGAAAAGTTTCCGGGTGTCGTTGCTCCCCGGCGAAGAGGTCTGCCTGTTGAAAAACGATAACGGCGGAAAATGGACGCTCTTCGATGTTCATCCGGCAGCTGGATATCGCGGAGCGGTTGTCGTCGAAGGCGGCGAGTGTCAGCTGGTCCCGATGGAGAATAAATTTGGCAGGAAGGAAAAATCTGCCCAGGACTTTTGATTTCCCCGTTCCGAATTGGTTAGCGTCCGGACGTTGTGTCGGGTTGGTAACGTAAATTTTTGTTATCCACAGAATTAGCGCTTGCGACCGTAGCGCACCTGACATATGTTGAACTTATCCTCCCCTAAAGGATTGCCGCAGTTTCCGCGAGGAAACCGCATTTTGTTTTTCCTCAAGCACCCCCTCCCCTTGCTTGATTTGGAGGACTATGTCACCTCTGGCCGAAGAATCCTCTGCCGCCGGTATGCGCATGCGGGGCATCCTCGAAGATGCCCCGGAGACAATGCGCAACTCCCGCGGCGGTGCACGCCTTGCAGCCGCCAGCGCTAGCGTTTGCTGGGACCGCTGCGTACTTGACGAAGAAAGTTTTCACCGCGCTATCGCGCTGGAGCGCCGCCGCACCGAGCGTTCGCGCAAGCCGTTTCTATTGATGTTGCTCGATATCGGCGATTGTTTGCCGGAAATCGGCCGCGAAGAAATCTCGAGCGAAGTTCTGGGTCTGCTTTCGTTGGCCACTCGCGAAACCGACGTTAGCGGATGGTATGAATCGAACGTAGTCGGCGTGATGTTCACCGAAATTACTCTTGAAGACCGTGGCGCCATCCTGCAGGTAATGATGGACCGGGTAAGCGAGAGCCTGCGCGACAATCTGAGCCAGGAGCAATTTCATAAAATCCGTGTCACCGTACACCTGTTTCCCGACGAGTGGAAAAAAGAGTTGCCGCACTCGCCCTGCGATCCCAAGCTCTATCCCGATCTCGAGCGCCGCAAGCAGACCAAGCGTATTTTCGGCATGATCAAGCGCGCCATGGATCTGATGGGCGCCGGCGCGGCCGTCATCGCTCTGGCCCCGGTGTTTCTGGTGCTGGCGGCGATCATCAAGTTGACCTCGAAGGGTCCGGTATTTTTCCGTCAGCAAAGGGTAGGGCAGTTCGGCAACCGTTTCATGCTTCTGAAGCTGCGCTCGATGTTTGTGGGCAACGATCCCAGCATTCATCAGGAATATGTGAAGAAGCTGATTGCCGCGGGTGCCGAAGACAAGAAGGCGGGGCGTACCGGCGTCTACAAGCTGACCAACGATCCGCGCATCACCCGCATTGGAGCGTTTATACGCAAGACCAGCCTCGACGAAATTCCGCAGTTCGTTAACGTTCTGAAAGGCGAGATGTCGCTGGTTGGGCCGCGGCCCCCCATCGCGTATGAGATTGAGGCCTACGACTTGTGGCACCGCCGCCGTGTGCTGGAAGCCAAGCCCGGGATCACCGGACTGTGGCAGGTCAACGGCCGCAGCCGGGTAACTTTCGATGAGATGGTCCGACTCGATTTGCAATACGCATCTACCTGGACGCCCTGGATGGATCTTAAAATTCTGCTGCGGACCCCCGGCGCAGTGGTCAATGGTGACGGCGCTTACTAGCACCGCCAGCAAACTGTGCCCCTTTCCCCGGCCACTCAAATTTTTACTCCAGTTCTACCGGCACTTTGCGCGACTCCGAGTCTTACATTTTCGAGGAGAACGGCAGCCTAATTCATGATTAAGTTCGGCGTCATTGGCTATGGATATTGGGGGCCGAATGTGGTGCGCAATCTGCACAATATCGAGGGCTCCGAAGTGGTCGCGGTGTGCGATCAGAGCGCCAACGCCCGCAATCGGGTACAGAAGCTGTATCCGGCGGTCAAAGTGTGTGCCGATCCGGCGGAGATTTTTTCTTCGAAGGAAATCGACGCGGTGGCGGTGGTCACGCCGGTGTGGACGCACTACGATCTCGCCAAAGCCGCTCTCGAAAACGGCAAACACGTATTTGTCGAGAAGCCTTTTACCAGTACTGCAGCGCAAGGCGAAGAGCTAGTAAACCTGGCCGATCAAAAAAATCTCCGGATCATGGTTGACCACACCTTTCTTTTTACCGGAGCGGTGCGCAAGATCCACAAGCTGCTGGAAGAGGGCGCCCTCGGCCAGCTTTATTACTACGACTCGACCCGCGTCAACCTGGGATTGTTTCAGCACGACATCAACGTCATCTGGGACCTGGCGCCGCACGATCTTTCAATCATCGACCATCTGATCAAGGAAACGCCGGAGGCCATCGTGGCCACCGGACAAAGTCATTTGAACAAGTTCGAGGACATCGCATTCCTCACCTTGTATTTCCCCAATAAAATTATTGCCCACCTCAACGTCAACTGGATTTCTCCGGTCAAGGTGCGCACCACTTTGATTGGCGGGGAAAAAAAGATGCTGGTGTGGAACGACCTCGAAGCCGACGAGAAGATCAAGGTGTACGACAAGGGCGTCGACATAACCACCCGCCAGGGTATCTATAACTTGTTGGTCAACTACCGCTCCGGCGACATGTGGTCGCCGCAGCTGGAGCAGATTGAAGCCCTGAGCCACGAACTCGCCTATTTCGTGGAATGCATCGAAGGCAACAAGAACCCGCACAACGACGGCGCCGCCGGGCTGCGGATTGTGAAAATGCTGGAAGCGGCGACCGAATCCTTGAGCAAGCGTGGAGCGTTAGTTTACCTGGGGAACTGATGTTTACCGACCAGCCAGCCGTAGAAGTAAGCCAGCCAGCTTATTGGCGGGAGAAGTTTCCTGCCGGAGTTTCAGACTTGGATCTGCCAGCCGACCGTCCGCGTCCGGCGGTGAGGGTTTATGTGGCGGAGCGTTGCCGTAGGCGTGTTGATTTTCGGCTGGCAGAGAAGCTGCGTCCAGGGCTCGAAGTGGCTTTGCTCGCCGGATTGCAGGCGCTGTTGTCGCGCCTGAGCCGGGAAACGGAAGTCGTGGTCAGCGTGGGAAAGAATGGCGAATGGGTCCCGCTGCGGGCGGCGCTTTCTGGAGAAATGACCTTCATGCAATTCGTGGAACAGCAACGGGCGTGCCTGGCCGAGGCAGTGAGCCAGGGCGCATTCCCGCATTCCACACTTGCAATGGGGCGCGCGTCGCTGGGTGGCGTCTGTTTCAGCGTAGGCGATGAAACTGCCACCGCGCCGGAATGCGACTTGACCCTGCGGGCCTTGGAACAATCGTCGGAGTTGACGCTGGAGTGGGAATACAACGCCGCGCTTTACGACGACTCGACCATGGCGCGCTGGCTGGAGCATCTTGAAATTCTATTGGCGGGGGCGATGGCTGACCCGGCGGCCAGCGTGCAAGCATTGCCCCTGTTAAGCACGGGACAAAAACAGAAAATGCTGGTGGAGTGGAACTCGACTGCCGCCGACTACCCGCGAGACCGCTGCGTCCATGAACTGATCGAAGAGCAGGTCGAGCGGACTCCCGGCGCGGTGGCCGCGCAATTTGTCGACCAGACCATCACCTATCGCGAACTCAGCGAACGTTCCAACCGCCTGGCCCGCTACCTGGTCAAGCATGGCGTAGTAGCCGGGTCGGTGGTGGGAATTTATCTGGAACGCTCGCTCGACATGCTGGTTGGCATGCTGGCCATCCTGATCGCCGGGGCCGGGTATTTGCCGATCGATCCCGAGTATCCGAAAGAACGCATCGAGTTCATCATGCAGGATGCGAGGGTTCCGGTGCTGTTGACGCAAAGTTCCCTGGCGGCTACTACCGGGAATACGTCGGCGCGACTGGTTGCGGTCGATGGCGAACGCGACGCGATCGCGGCGGAGAGCGCCGCTCCGTTGAGTATTCATTCGAAGCCCAACGACGTGGCTTACATGATTTACACCTCGGGCTCGACTGGAAAGCCGAAAGGGGTCGAGGTGCCGCATCAGGCGCTGGTGAATCTGCTGGCGTCGATGGCGAAGGTCCCCGGCATCGGCAGCCAGGATGTGCTGCTGGCGGTCACGACATTGTGTTTCGACATATCCGCGATGGAAATATTTCTGCCGCTTACGGTTGGCGCCCGGCTGGTGATTGCGCGGCGGGAAGTCGCGGGCGATCCTCTTTTGCTCAAACAACGTCTGCTCACCTCGGGTGCAACCATCATGCAGGCGACACCGGTGACCTGGCGGATTCTGCTCGAAGCGGGCTGGGATGGCGCGCCGCTGAAAAAGATTTTCTGCGGCGGCGAGGCCCTGCCGCGTGAACTCGCGGAACAACTGCTCAAACTCGGTCCAGAAGTCTGGAACATGTATGGTCCCACCGAAACCACTATCTGGTCCTCTACCGGACGAGTTTCTTCCGCCGCGGAACGCGTGCCCATCGGGCCGCCCATCGACAACACGCAGCTTTATATTCTCGACGGTCGGCAACAACCTGTCCCGATCGGCGTCGTGGGAGAGCTTTGCATCGCTGGCGACGGTGTGGCCAACGGATACCACAACCGTCCGGAGTTGACCTCGGAACGCTTCGTGGCTAATCCGTTCCGGCCGGGCGAGCGCATGTACCGTACTGGAGATCTGGCGCGCTACTTGCCCGATGGCACCGTCGACTTCCTCGGACGCCTCGATCATCAAGTCAAACTGCGCGGCTACCGCATCGAGTTGGGAGAGATTGAGTCGGTGCTGGCCAAGCATCCCGCGATCAAGCAGTCGGTAGTGACGGTACGCGAGTTTTCCTCGGGCAATCAGAGGTTGGTCGCATACCTGGTGCCGGCAAACGGCAGTCTGCCATCGCGTACCGAACTCGATGCATTCGCCGAGGCGCAGCTTCCCGAATACATGGTTCCGGGCGCATATGTTTCGCTCGCGGAGCTGCCGTTGACGGCAAATGGAAAAATTGACCGCAAGGCGCTCCCTGCACCCGACAGAGTTCTGGAAGTCGCACCCACGGCTCTGCCGCAGAGCGAGTTGGAAGAAAAGATCGCAGGCATCTGGCGGACAACCCTTAGCCTGACACAAGTGGGTGTCGAAGACCGATTCTTCGACCTGGGCGGAGATTCTTTGCAATTGATCAGCGTGAAGAACGAAATCGAAAAAGCCATCGCCCGCGAGATCACGGTGGTCGAGTTGTTCGAGTATCCGACCATTCGTGCGTTGGCTTCGCATCTGGATAAAGGCCCGAACCTGGCGGCGTTGGCGGCGGCGCAGGAGAGCGGGCGCAAGCAGAGCCAGAGCTGGGCGCGGTTCAAACCGGTGCGGCAAAAAGCATGAGTCAGGAAGAACAACCCGAGTTGCAGGGTGTCGCCATTATCGGGATGGCGGGCCGTTTTCCCGGCGCGAACAATGTCGCGCAGTTCTGGGAAAACCTCGTCAACGGAGTCGAGTCGATCACGCGACTGAAAGACGAAGACCTCGAAGCCGAGCAGGAACTGGCCGGCCGCGCCGACTATGTGAAAGCCCGTCCGCTGCTTGACGATATTGAGATGTTCGACGCGCCCTTCTGGGGGATGTATCCCCGAGAGGCGGAGCAGACCGATCCGCAGCAGCGCATTCTGATGGAAGTGGCCTGGGAGGCGCTTGAGGATGCCGGGTACGATCCGCATACATCCAAGCGCTCGATTGGAATCTTTGCCGGCGGGGCGACCAACGGATACCTGACGCGAAATCTGGCTTGCGACCCGAATTTCGGCGACGACGCATTGCTGGTGGGCAACAATTCGGATTTTCTGGTCACCAAGATTTCGCACAAGCTGAACTTGCGCGGACCGGCTTACACCTTGCAATGTGCCTGCTCAACCACTTTGGTTGCTGTCTGCCAGGCCTGCCAAACCTTGCTTACTTATCAGGCGGACATGGTGCTGGCCGGCGGAGTCGCCATCAGCCTGCCGCAGAAGCGCGGCTATCAGTACATCCCGGGAGGCATGGCGTCTCCCGACGGGCATTGCCGTCCTTTTGACGCCAAGGCGCAGGGAACGCTGTTTGGCGCGGGTGCGGGAATGGTTTTGCTGAAGCGTTTGGAGGACGCGCTCGAAGACGGCGACCACATCTACGCGGTGATTCGAGGCTTTGGCATCAACAACGACGGCGCCAGCAAAGTGGGATACGCCGCGCCCAGCGTTGAAGGACAGGCCGAAGCCATCGCCATGGCGCATGCCCTGGCCGGAATCTCGCCGGAGACGATCGCCTATCACGAGGCCCACGGCACGGGGACGCCGTTGGGTGATCCCATCGAAATCGCCGCAGCCACGAAGGCGTTTCGCGCAGGAACTGCCGCCAAGAATTTCTGTGCGCTCGGTTCGGCGAAAGCCAACATCGGGCATCTCGATACCGCAGCCGGGATTGCCGGACTGATCAAAGCCACGCTGACTTTAAAGCACGCGCAGATTCCGCCGCTGCTGCATTTCGAGAAACCGAATCCGGCACTTGATCTAGAGAACACTCCGTTCTATGTGAACACCAGGCTGACTGAGTGGAAGCGTGGCGCGTTTCCGCGTCGGGCGAGTGTAAGTTCGTTCGGTGTGGGGGGAACCAACTCTCATGCGGTGCTCGAAGAAGCGCCGGCGCAGGAACCGATGATTCCGAAGCGCGAGCAGCAGTTGCTGGTGTTGTCGGCAAAGACCCCAACCGCGCTTGATGCATTGGCGAAAAATCTCGCGAACTACCTAACCAAGAACGAAGCGAATCTGGCGGAGGCCGCCCACACGCTGCAGATCGGGCGGCATGGCTTTGAACATCGTCGGGCGTTGACCGCGACGACCCGCGAAGAAGCCGTGAGCAAGCTGGAAGCGAAAGACTCCAAGTGCGGTGTGGCCAAGGGGACGCGGCCGTCGCCGGTTTTCATGTTCCCCGGACAGGGAGCGCAGTATTGCGGCATGGGCGCGGATTTGTATGCATCCGAGCCGGAATACCGCAAGTGGATGAACGAGTGCGCGGCGGTCCTGAATCCGTTGCTGCCGAAGCCGCTATTGGAAGTAATGTACCCGAAGAACGTCGACGATCCGGAAGCGCAAGCTTTACTGACCTCGACACAATTCGCCCAGCCGGCACTGTTCGCCACGGAATATTCGCTGGCGCGTCTGTGGATGAGTTGGGGCATCGAACCGCAGGCCATGATCGGACACAGTGTCGGCGAATTTGTTGCCGCCTGCCTTGCCGGAGTGTTCAGTCTGGCGGACGCGTTGAAACTCGTCGCTACTCGCGGCCGCATGGTGCAGGAGCAGCCGCGTGGATCCATGCTGGCGGTTCGCCTGCCGGAAAATGAAATTCTGCCGCTGCTCGGCGGCCAGCTCTCGATCGCCGCCATCAATAGTCCTGGACTTTGCGTGATTTCCGGTCCGGACAAAGAAGTGGCTGCTCTTGAAGAGACCCTCAAGGCTCGCAACATCATCAGCCGCCATCTGCATACTTCGCACGCTTTTCATTCGGCGATGATGGACTCTATCGTCGGGCCATTCACTCGCGTGGCCGAAGGCGTGACACGACATACCCATACGCGGAGATACATTTCGACGGTTACCGGGACTTGGATCACCACCAAGGAATCATCCGACGCCAGCTATTGGGCGGCGCACTTGCGGCAGACGGTGCGCTTCGCCGACGGAATGGCCACGCTGTTTGAGAACGGAGACTCGGTGCTGCTCGAAGTCGGCCCGGGAAACACCTTGTCGAACTTGGCGATGCAGCACCCTGCGAAGCCGGCTGGGCTCACGGTGATTTCGTCGCTTTCGGACGCTGCGCGCAGAACTAACGATGTCGACACCACGCTTGAGGCTTTGGGCAGGTTATGGAGCGTGGGCGTCGAGCCGGACTGGTCGGCCTTCCATACGGGTGAGAAGCTGCACCGGGTTTCGCTGCCGACCTATCCGTTCGAGCGCAAGCGCTACTGGGTGGACGCGGGTAAGACCGCCCCGATCGCATTGCAAGCTGCGGCTGTTCCGGCTGTTCCGGCGGTTGCGCCGGTGGAGTCTGCTCCCTCCGTGGCGGTACAACCGCGGATCGTTGCGATGTTCTCCGAGTTATCCGGTATGTCCGCCGGGGCGCTCCCGCCTACCGTAAATTTCCTCGAACTGGGTTTTGACTCTCTTTTTCTCACCCAGGTCACGCAGGAGATCGACCGCCGCTTTGCGGTGAAGGTCACGTTCCGGCAACTGGCGCAGTCGGAGTCGTCCATCGAAAAACTGGCGGCATATTTACAGGGTAAGGTCCCCGCTGCCTCCGCGGTGATCCCTTCCATTCAGGCCAACGCAGAAGTCCCGTCCCTTCCCAATCCGTTACAGGTCTCTCCGGAGACCGTGGAAGCCGTCATGCAACAGCAGTTGAGCAGCATGATGGAGTTGATGTCGCGGCAATTGGAAACTTTACGCGGCTTGGGATTGTCTGCGACCGCGGCTTCGGAATTAGAAGGTCGCATGGCTCTGCTGAAGACTTCGCCCGGCGAGCCGCAGGTGCTGGAGGCTGCGCCGGTCACAGAGGCCCCGGTCACCGAAGCGCAGATGGAAATCATTCTCGCCTCGGAGTTGAACGAAGAAGTGTCCTGCGCCTTCAACGAAGCAATCACTGCCACCTTCGACGGCCCGCTCGACATCGAAGCCCTGCGCTACGCGGTGAGACAAGTGACGGCACGCCATGACGGTTTTCGCATGACGTTGTCGTGGTCGCGCGATTACCTGCGCTTCACATCCGATTTCGAATACGCGCTGCCCTTTGTGGACCTCACAGACCTGCCCTCGGGGGAACGCGCGGCGCGGCTACGCCACTTGCAGGACAGTGATGCCCGCACCCCGTTTGACCTGGTGAAAGGGCCGTTGGCGCGTTTTCAGCTGGTCAAGCTCGACGCTTCACGGCATGCTCTGATTTTCAGCGCGCACCATATCCTTTGCGACGGCTGGTCGATGAATGTGGTCATGGATGAACTGGGCAAGTTTTATTCCGCCAAGGTTTCAGGACAGGACCTGCATCTTGCGGCGGCGCCTTCGTTTGCCGCCTACGCCAAGAAACAGAGTGAGGAAAGCAACAGTCCGCGGGCCAGGCAGAACGAAAAATATTGGCTCGGCGAATTTCCCGAGTTTCCCGCCGATCTCGATTTACCGGGAGACCGGCCGCGAACCGCGACGCGTTCCCATGCCGGGGCCACCTATCGCAGCCAGATCGGCCAGGACGTTTACCAGAAGATCAAAGACGCGGGTGCGAAACGCGGCTGCTCTTTATTTGTCACGCTGCTTTCCGGATTCGAAGTTCTGCTGTCCCGCTTGAGCCGGCAGAACGACGTCGTGGTCGGCATCCCTACAGCCGGGCAGTCCCTGCTTCCTAAACAAAATCTGGTCGGACACTGCGTACACTTCCTGCCGTTGCGGGGGCGGCTCTCGCCGGAGATGAAATTCGCCGAGCTGCTTGGACAGCAGAAGCAAACGATGCTCGACGCCTACGACCATCAGAATTTTACCTACGGAACGTTGGTCGGCAAACTGGGCAAGCGGCCCGACCTGAGCCGCCTTCCTCTCACCGAAGTCCGCTTCAATCTTGACCGGGTTGCGCCGGGCGTCGTCTTCAGAGGGCTAAGCGTCGAATGCGAAACTAACGCCAAGGCCTTCGTTAATTTCGATCTGGTCTTGAATGTTTCTGAGTCGGACGACGGGCTGGTCGTCGACTGCGAATACAGCACCGGGCTCTACGACCAGGACACGATTGCGCGCTGGGTCAATCACTATCAGACATTGCTGTTGGGATTTGCCAACGA
>DATBAT010000331.1:0-3479 GCA_036271375.1 Terriglobales bacterium | reverse complement strand
AGTGGACGGCGCGCGACCGCGAAGCGAAGATTACTGGTAAGAAGAGAAAGTTCTTGCCGCCGCCATCGTCTGGCCCCGGACACGGCCGAGGGAAACCCGGCCACCCGTTTTAGAGCGATTCCTCGGCGAAGCGCCTTCGGAATGACAAAGAAAAAGGACCCTCTCGACGCAGCTAAAGCTGCGTCCCTTCAAATCCTTCAAATCCCGTCACGTCGCTTCAAAGGTGGGTGCGTCGTGGAATCCCAAACGCAACCAAATACGGGTTATGTGGGGTACCCGGACGTCCTAGTTTGAAAGGGTCGTTAACGCTCGCGCCGCTGCCAGTTGCATCAGTTCTTTCGCCACGCGGTCGGTGTTGTGGCGGGCGACGCCTTTTTCGGTGTAGAGGTAATCGCCGAGCACCGGCTTAACGCCAAGGTTACGGACTTCGTCTTCGTCAATCACAATCTGTGAGGCGCCTTCGAGGGCGTACTTTGCCTGCAGGTCGGGAGCTAGCTGCTTCACGTTGAGCAGCGCGGCATCGAATAGCTTCACGCCGGCGTGCTGGCGGATTGCCTTGATGTGTTCGGAGGCGGTTAGCCCCAGGCTCTCGTTGGCCTGCGTCATCAGGTTGCAGACATAGACTTTCAGCGCCGGGGAATCGGCGATCGCCTGCGGAATGCCGTTTACCAGCACGTTGGGAATCAGGCTGGTGAAGAGTGAGCCTGGGCCGATGGTGATTAGGTCGGCGGCGGCGATGGCTTCGAGGGTTTGCGTCATCGGCTTCACGTCCGGCGGAATCATCTGCAATTTCACGATGCGGCACTTGCTGGCGGTGATGTTGGTTTCGCCGCGGACTAATGTTCCATCGTCCATCTGGGCTTCTAGTTCGCAGGTGGCTGTGGTCGCCGGGTAGATGTGTCCGCGAGTCGCTAGAATTTCGGACGAGAGGCGGACGGCTTCGGCGAAATCTCCCGTCGTGGCGGTCAACGCCGTCAGGAACAGGTTGCCAAAGCTGTGGCCTAGCAATCCCGAGGTTTCCGGAAAGCGATACTGGAAGAGGCGCGACATGGTGGCTTCGTCTTCCGAGAGCGCGACGATGCAGTTGCGGATGTCGCCTGGGGGCAGGATGTTGAACTCGCGGCGCAGGCGTCCGCTGGAGCCTCCGTCGTCGGTGACTGTAACGATAGCAGTAAGGTCGTCGATGACGATTACCGATGACGCCGACTTGGCCTGGTTGGGAACGTTCGCGTGGGGGACGTAGTGCTTCAGTCCCTTGAGCAGGGTGGAGAGACCGGTGCCTCCGCCGATGGCGACAATGCGCAAGGGGCGAATGGGACTGGTCGGTGCGGGTCGGTCTGGCCCCATCGGACTGCGGTTAATGCCGGCCTTCGGAGGTCCACGAGTCCGTGGCTCCGGGCTCGGGATAGAGTAGCTCGGTGAAACGCGGATCGTCGGACATGTTGTTGAAGTCGGAATCGCTGCGCGCCTGGAAGCGGTTCGATGGATTCAGCTTGATCGCCTCGTGCAGCTTCTTCAGCGATTCTTCGACGTGTCCGGTGAGGCATTCGAGGACGGCGAATCCGTACCAGATGTAGTCCACCTTGGCGTTCTTGCCGACGAGCTGGTCGAGGTGCTCGCGCGCGGTCACGAAGTCGCCGACGTTCATCAGGGAGACGACGTAATCGTAGTGTTCTTCGGCGGTCTTGAAGCTGACGTTCGCCCGCCCTAACTGCTGCGTGCAGGCACTGAGATGCACGGAGGCGCGGTCGGCCAGTTCCTTGGGTCCGACGGCGACCAGCTTCTGGAAATGGGCCTTGGCGCGGTCGAATTTGCGCTCCTGCATGGCGCGCAAACCGGCTTCGTAGTTTTGCACAGCCTGTGCAAACTGTGGATCCTGCATGGGAGACGGTTTCGGGGTGACGGACTTCTTCATCTCCAGCATTTTCCCTTTGGGCGGTTTAACCATTTTATTTTTCTTTGACTTAGGCGCTAAAGGTTTAACTCTTGCTGGTGGTTTTTTCTTCATCGGGAAGCCGCCTCGCTCGCCGTGCGGAATCGGTCGCGCTTCAGCCTGTGGAAAACCACTGAAGTAGCGAGCACGTTACACGCAAGGGTGCGAGTACGTCAACCCGGGCAGCTGCACTCATCGTCCAGTGTCGAACTGCCATAACGGAAACGGTGAACAGGCCGCCTTACTGGATCTGGGCGGCGGAACTCAAATCGATCTTTTCCCAGTCGCCCTTCATAATTGCGGCGCGAATCTGGGCGGGCGTTTTGCCCTTTTTGGTTTCGGTGTAAGCGAAGTACAGTTCCTTCAAACAGGCCGCACAATGGGCGGCATGGGCCGATTCGTAACAGCTATGCAGGCTCTTGTGTCCTACCGAACGGTCGCAATAGCAATAACAAGGTAGCTGATAAATAACGTTCGGAATCTTGGCCGCCAGCTCGTAGGCGTGGTCCTGGTAATCGTGCTGGAAGGCCGGGGCTCCGCGCTGGTCGGCGGGGAGAATCGGCGGCAGCTTGGCGGTCTTCGGCGGCGGCGCCGGGTGGTAAGCGGGCACCTGGGCGGCGTCGGTTTCGGCGAATAGGGTTGCGGCGAGCACAGCGGTGAAAAGCAGGCTCCAGATTGTCTTCATCGCGGGCGGATTCCTCAATTTGTGAGTTCCGCTATTTTAGCGCAAGTTGCGGAGTCGCGTTTTGCGAGCGGGAGTAGCATCCGAGAGTCGGCAGCCTTTTGTGGAATGTCTGGCCTGATGCGGAACCTCGCCCGTGGCAGAACCGTATTAGAATCGTAGGCAGAATGGCTGAAGAAACATTCGTTGGAACCGAGAAAGAGGCGTCGCCGGAGCCCGTGCCACCCCGCCCGGCCATGCCGGTGCGAAAGCCACTTGCGGTTTATACCTGGGTGCGGGATCTGTTTATCTCGCTGATTATCTCCGGATTCATCATTGTGTTTCTATACCAGCCCGTGAAGGTTGAGGGCACCAGCATGCTTCCCGGTCTTGAGGACCAGGAGCGCATTTTCATTAATAAATTCGTGTATCGCTGGGGCCCGGTGGAGCGCGATGACATCGTGGTGTTTCATTATCCGCGCGATCCTTCGAAGAGCTACATCAAGCGCGTGATCGCGGTTGCCGGCGACCGGGTTCGCATCAACGAAGGCCGCGTGTACGTGAATGGCGTGGCGCTCGCCGAGCCGTACGTCCCGGCGGAGTACGACGATTTCCGCTCCTATCCCGAAATTACTGTTCCTACTCACAGTTATTTTCTGCTCGGTGACCACCGTACAAGTTCCAGTGACAGCCGCGATTTCGGTCCCGTGGACCAACGATTCATCTACGGAAAAGCGGTATTCGTGTACTGGCCTATGGATAAGCTGGGGAAGTTGAGATAGAACCAGTCCTCAGTTTCCAGTTCTCAGTTTTCAGTTAAAGCGGTTCTGAGGAGGCGCTTATGCGCGCGGCGTTGCCATGTCTATTTTTGATTGTTGCTGGAAT
>DATBAT010000330.1:0-2712 GCA_036271375.1 Terriglobales bacterium | reverse complement strand
GTGCCGAGCGGACTGTCCGGCCCGGGCACATAAGAATGAAAGCCGGAGCCGTTGCGTTCTACCGGAATGCGTACGCCGCCTTCCCGGAATTTGTCGCCCTGCGCCCGCGTGGTGCAGAAACAAAATGTTCCCTGACTGCCTTTCAAGTCTGGCACGCACATGCCGGAGAGCAACACGCCGGGAAATTTCTCGGGAGGAAACGTGACCGGAACGCGAATCACGGAACAGAAAACTCCGGCCTTACCCAGCCAATGCCAGAAAGGTGTGCCTTTCCGCAGGCCCTTGATCTCCGGCTTGCCGAGCGGCAGGGAATATTTTCCGATCTTCAAATGCCGCTTGGGCTCGCTGATCTGAGCCGAGGAAAGATAAGGAAGATAGTTGGCTAAATCGCGAGCGAGAAAATCGTAGATGTTGTGCTTGCCGGGATTGACGCCCGTCTGAAACGTCGACCACGCCACCGGAGAGATGGCAGGGAACGTCGTTCGTAACGGACGAAACGTCCCCTGGTCGCGCATCCTCTTCAGATTCGGAAGGCGGCCTTCGTTGATAAAGCGTTCAGCGAGTTCGGGGTCCATGCCGTCGAATCCCATGATCACCACCCGCTTTACCGCCGCTTTGCCGTAAGCCTTACGGCGCCGCATGGAACGCATCAGATGGCGGAACGGCCAGGTGATCAGCGCGTAGAAGGAATAAAGGAAGGCGACGAAGATGGTCCAGAAGGATGACAGGACCGCGAAACCCGCGCCGGGCCCGGCATACGCGTGGGCCAGGACAGGGAACAGCAGCAGTCCTAACAATATGATCTTGTGTCTGGACTTCATACCTGAATTCCCAAGACTGTTTTAAAGATGAAGCCTGCGATCAGCGAGACCACGAAGAACAAGACAATCCAATTCCACTCCCACCAGCCGAAGTGAATCTCGCGCGGGGGATAGTTCACCGCAATCGATTGAATTGCGCCTGCCTTGGGCAAGGCCGCTTCGCTCGAACTCAGCAACCGTTCCCAGAACTGCCCGCGCAAACGAATCGGTGAAAGCCTGGCCACGCCTTGGGCTACGACGACATGCTTTGAAACTGTCTGGCCCGATGCCGCGACCTGAATGTCGTATTGTCCGTCGCGTTCCGCTACCACGCGCCAGACTGCTTCCTTATCTTTGGGGATGTGGACAGCGGGCGCCGAGGTTTTCAGCCCCGATGGCAGTTGTAAGTCAACGTTACCAAGAGTGTCGGCGTCCGAGACGCGAGCTTCGACTAAGAACGGCTGATCAATCCCCAGCGGCTTCGATCCCAGATAGCGATCGACTTGAATAATAAGAAACGTAATCGGAAGGAGCGACACCAGAAACGGCATGAATGCCAGTCGTAGATACCGCGCCGTACCGCCGAAGATGCGCGCATACGCCCGCATCACCACCGGTAATTGATCTTGAAACAGGCGTACGGCCAGCAGGTGCGCCTTGAGCTGATCTTTCGCGCGTCCAATCGCTTTCTGGTCAGAGGTGTAGCGAAACACCACCACCATCAGAAAGCCGATGACGACGGAAAGCACCAGCACGAGCATCAACGGGCTCATCTATTCGATGTACCCCAGCCCCTGCAAACGCTTGGTGACTTTCTCCCGTGACTCCGCGTCGCCGCCTTCGTCAGGCGCTGCCAGCCGCTTTACCTCTTTCTCGACGGTGTGGATCACGAACTCATCGAGCGACGCATAGCCTGACGCCTCAGCACAAGCCTTCGCTTTCTCCAATAAATCGCCCTCAATCTTTACCTTTTGCGACGACATCTTTCCCTCCAGAACCTAGTGTTTTGCGGAAAAAACCGACTTTCCCATCATACCGTCCGGCTGGGCAATTCCAAATTGCGCGAAGATGGTGGGAGCGATGTCGGTGAGCGCCGGCGCCGCCGCGTCAATCGGACGGTTGCTCAAAAGCACGCCCGGCACGAGGGTGTAGTCCATGCAATGGTCGCCACTCCAAGGGTTGGTATTGTTCTCAAATTCTTCGGCCGGAAAATTGCCGAGGATTGTCTGCCATCCAGCGCGGTAGCCGCGGTTGTAGCCGACCAGCAGATCGGGACCCTTGTCGGAGTATGGACCGTTGTAGACGTCGGTCGCGCGGTCGACCCGCGTGATCGGGATTCCATCAGCGTCACGCACAGCCAGCAGCTTTTCTTTGATCTCTTTCAGCAGAGCCTCGGCCTGTGGGCCCGGTTCTACGATGCCATCACGCTCGCGGCCTTTGAGGTTGAGGTAAAGACCGTTCAGCCCGAGCCCGTACGCTTTGGTATGAGTCCAATCGACGTTGCCGAAAGGCTCGTCCGAGTTGCCGTCCGGCTTGAGGGCCGCGTAGCCGTGATTTGCCAGCCAGGTATTCAGATTGAATGAACGGTTGTAGGGCGCGAAGCCGTGATCGGAGAGGACCAGCAACGTGGTGTGATCGTCGAGCTTCTTCATTACTTCGCCGAGCACTTGATCAATCTGCTGGTAAAAATCCGGAATGGCCGAACCATATTTTGCGGCGAGGTCGGCGTCGTACTCCGGATGTTTAGGATCAAGTAGCCGCCAGAACATGTGCGAGTTCAAGTCAAGGCTGGAGAAATAGAAGAAGAACATGCCGGAGTGAAACTTGGGGAACTCGCGATCGAAAATGGCGCGGTGTTCTGTCAGCACAGTTTGGGCCTGCTCCAGATATTCCTTGTCATCCAGAACGCCTG
>DATBAT010000329.1:0-3506 GCA_036271375.1 Terriglobales bacterium | reverse complement strand
GTTGTTCATCGCAGTGGCAGAAGCGGGCAGCATCGCCAAGGCGGCTGCGCAGTGCCACACGGTGGCCTCGGCAGTCAGCAAGCGGCTTTCGGACCTGGAAAGGTCTTTTCACACGCCGCTACTTGCGCGCAGCAGCAAGGGCGTGACCCTTACTCCGGCGGGACATTCGTTTCTGGTGAGGGCGCGCGGGGTGCTTAATCAGGCGACGCAGTTGGAGGAAGAGTTGCGCGCGTTTTCTTCCGGCGTGCGCGGGCAAGTGCGGGTATTCGCCAACATTTCCGCCATCGTACAGTTTCTGCCGAGGGCCCTGGCGAAATTTCTGGCGCAGCACAAAGACGTCCGCATCGATTTGGAAGAGCACGTCAGCAGCGTGGTGGCGCAGGCGGTTGCCGATCGTGTGGCCGATGTGGGGATTGTGAGCGATATCCCTGCGGTGCGGCAGCTTGAATTGCTTCCGTTTCGCGAGGACCAGTTGGTGCTGGTAATGCGGCGGCGGCATCCGCTGGCGGGACGAAAATCGGTACGATTTGCCGACGCATTGGCTTATGACTTTGTCGGGCTGCACAGCAACAGCAGTTTGCATTATCGATTGCTGCGAGAGGCTTCGGAGATTGGGCGTCCGCTCAATCTGCGCATTCAGGTGACCAGCTTTGATGCGGTTTGCGCGATGGTAGCCGCTGGGCTTGGAGTCGGGATTGTGCCTCGCGGTGCGGCCACGCCTTATACGAGATCTTTAGGTCTGGCTTCAGTTCGTCTCAATGAATCTTGGGCGCGACGGCGCTTACATATTTGCGTGCGGTCGTTGGCGGAGTTGTCTCCGGCTGCGAGGTTGCTGGTCGATCATCTCGCTGGCCATCGTCGCGCACGATGACGGCATCTTGAAACATCAGTTCCGCTGAGATTTTGGTTGTGACATCCTGCGGTGGTCAGGAGACCGTCATGCCGCAGGTTGCACATCAATGGAATCCCGCCGATTACGCCCGTCACTCCCAGGGTCAGGAAGTTTTCGCACGTGAACTGATCGCATCGTTGAACCTTCAACCGAATGAAGATGTTCTCGACCTGGGATGCGGTGATGGGCGCATGACCGCCGAGATTGCCAAGCTGGCTCCAGCGGGGCGGGTAGTGGGCGTCGATCGCTCGGGGGAAATGGTTGCGTTTGCCGCCGAGAATTTCTATTCCTCTAATCTTTCCTTTCAAGTTGCGGATGCTGCCGCGTTGCCATTCCGCGAAGAGTTTGACACGGTCTATTCGAGTGCAGTGTTGCACTGGGTGCCGGACCATAACGCGGCTTTGGCGGGGATTGCCCGCAGCTTGCGGCCCGGCGGGCGTTGTCTGTTGCAGATGGGTGGAAAGGGAAACGGCGTGGAAATGACGCGGGCATTTGAGCAGACTGGAGCCAAGCCCTCGGGATTCACCTATGCGTTCCACGGGGCGGAAGAATATCGAGGCATGGTGGAAGCGGCGGGACTTGTCGCGGACTCAGTTGCGCTTATCCCGAAAGACATGCTGCACAGTTCTCTCGCGGCCCTGACCGGGTGGTTACGAACCGCCTGGCAGCCGTATCACCGGGATATTCCTGAGGAGCACAAAGCAAGTTTCCTGGAAACGGTCACGCATCGCTATGCGCAGGCGCATCCTGCCGAACCCGACGGGGCGTTCCACGTGCTGATGATGCGATTGCAGGTGCGGGCACATAAGGCCCGGGGCAAATGTCGGTAAGATCCTGAGCCGCAAACCACGATAGGTTCGCAAAACGTCGCCCCCGTTTGCGTTAAACTGGTAGTGAGAAGCTCTCGCAGTACCGATTTTCCGCCCGCTGTAAAGGGCTGTACCGTGAGGGGCATTCTTGCTAGAATGTGCGGTCTTATTAGTTCCGCTCATTTTCAGGGAGACAACGTTCAATGGCTTACGTGATCGCAGAACCGTGCATCGGGACCAAGGACACTGCTTGCGTGGATGCCTGCCCGGTGGATTGCATCCATCCCAAGAAAGACTCAGAAGCGTTCGGTGGCGAGGAGATGCTCTACATCGATCCCGTGGAATGCATCGATTGTGGAGCTTGTGTGCCAGTATGCCCGGTGTCGGCGATCTTTGCGCTGGATGATTTGCCGGAGAAGTGGGCTAGCTTTACCAAACGGAACGCCGATTATTTCGGGCGGTAGATCGGGAATTCACCAAGGCTTGTGGGGCGCACGTCTGAGGTTGGGCGTGCGCCTTTCTGTTTTTGGGTTACACAAGTTGAATTGAAACGCGCCGTCCGACCAGCGCCGCCGCTCTTTGCAAGCTTGAAAGCGTGATGTCGTGTCGCGGATCGAGGATGCGGTCGACCTGTGAGCGGCTAGTCTTGAGCAGTTCCGCCATGCGTGCCTTAGAGATTTTTTTCTTCTTCATGGCTTGATTTAATTGCCACGCGACCACTTCTTTGATTGCCTGGGCTTGAGACTCATCGAAGATATTTTCTTCTTTTAAGAAATTGTCGACGGAAGATCCCAAATTCTTTTTACTCATTGTTCGAGTTCCTTTTGGCGTTTGCGGGCTATAGCCAGATCGCTTTGCAGGGTCGCTCGGGTCTTCTTGATGAAGCCATGCAAAGCCACCAGGTTATTTCGGTAGTTACAAATTAAAACTCTGGCGGTGCGATTCCTCAACAACGTTGTTCTGATTTCCCAAAGGCCCTTTCCCATAGGGCGGCAAAGTGGCATGCCGACGGGCCAGCGCCATTGTGCGCGCAATAGATCTCTCCCAACGGCGTGGCGGTCGCCTTGATCCAAGACTTTCAGCCAATCTCTGACGGGCTCGGTTCCCAAGTGGGTACAAAAGAAGACGAGCGAGATCTTCTCAGGAGCCATTATTTATCGCTTTGCAGTGTACCATATAATGTACATGGAGTTGCTCTGGTCAGCCGCAGCACTACTGGAATCTCATTCGTTACGCTTTTAAGAAAATTGAGGCCACTCTTTGGCGCGTCAGGCTGACGTTCTTCACCTTCATCCATTACAATCGTTGCTTACACAAGTTAGGCTTCCATGGCGCTGAAGGAGTCGGAAGCGATTGTCTTGCGCACGTATCCTTTGCGCGAGTCCGATCTGCTGGTCACGCTGTTCACCCGGTTGGAAGGTAAAGTGCGAGGAGTGGCCCGCGCCGCCAAGAAGTCGAAAAAACGCTTCGGTGGCGCGCTGGAGCCGCTGACGGTTGTTCGGGTTTATTACGACGATCGCGAACGCAGCGAATTGGCCCGGTTGGATTCCTGCGATGTGCTGGAGTCGCCACTGGCGACAGAAGTGACTTATCCGCGGGCGGTGGCGTTGGCGCACGTGGCGGAAGTTTTGGACGAATTGCTGCCGGATCGCGAAGCCAACGATGCGGTGTTCCGGCTGGCGTTATCGGTGCTGGCGAGTTTGCGCGGATCTGAAATCTGGCTCCCCATAACGTATTTTGAGTTGTGGATGACCCGGCTGATGGGGTATCTGCCGGAGTTGGGAGAGTGCATCGTCTGCGGGCGA
>DATBAT010000328.1:0-5866 GCA_036271375.1 Terriglobales bacterium | reverse complement strand
AAAAGCGGTGACCAACGACTTCGGGGTTTGTCCGCGCTAGCACGGAGGCGAGGTTTGTGTTCGGTGAATCGCCTGCCTGCGAGTGTGACCCTTTCGCGAAAACCAAGCTGCGGTCGTTCTCTCTTGTGATGACCGAAATTGTCTCAGCACCGCCTATGGCGGTATTTCCCCCCTGTCGAAACGAGCCTTTCGCCCTAAATTTACAGTATTTTACAACCCCATTCCTTCCCTCCGGTAACGTTTACGGCTACAATCATTCCGCCGTATGCCCTTCCGCTTCGCCCTCGCAACGCTCCTCTTCCTTTCGTTTGCTGCCCACGCCCAAACCCACATCGACCTTGCACCGCTGGGCTACACAGAACCCTCAACCGGCGAGCGCCTCACCGACGAAGCCAATGCTTCACTAGATTTCGTGGACGCCAACCACGTCCTGCTGACCTTCAATCCCAAGAAATTATTGACGCGAGTTCCCGGATGCCCACCGACCCACGACGACCACATGATTCACGCAGTGGTTTTGGAGGTCCCCAGCGGAAAAGTAAAGAAGGAAGCGGACTGGTATCTTCACGACAATCGCCGCTATCTTTGGCCGCTTGGCTCCGGAAAATTCCTCTTGCGCAAGTTAAATAGTGTCTATCAGATTGACTCGAGTCTTAATGAAAAGCTTTTGCTGGCGGTCGGGAAGGACATTTCCTGGCTCACGGTCAGCGCCGACGGAAAGCAAATCATCCTTGAAACCCAGGACGCGGTCGGTCCCGCGCAAGCCAAGCCCAAGTTTGCCCTACAATTTCTGAGCCTTGATTCTCTTACCCCGCAACAAACCATCGAATCGGGTGGACTGGTCCATCTCAACGGCAACGGATCAGGCTATGCCGATGCCCTGCGCAAAGGCGATGTCTGGCTGGTACGCTTCGGCCCAACGCCGACGCAGCGCAAGAATATTGCGCGCGTGAAGTCGACCTGTTCGCCGGAGGTGGTCTACTCCAGTTCTAACTCGCTGCTCATTGGCCGGTGTCCGCCGAACAGTACTGATTACAGTGTCAGCGCGTTCACCACGGCGGGCCGTCGCCTCTGGGCCCAACATTGGACGCACAAACGCTTCTCTCCCGCCGTCGTGCGAAGCGACGACAACCGCCGCTTCGCCGTTACCAGTTTCAGCGTGGCAGAGTGGGATGGAAAAGCCCCGTACTCCACCGAGAATGAAACCGACGCTAATCATCATCTGCAACAGACCATTCAGATATTCGACACGGCGAGTGGAAATTCCATCCAGAGCCTGACGGCCAACCCCCTCGTGGTCAGCGGACAGAATTTCACCCTCTCTCCCGACAGCATGCAATTCGCTGTTCTTCACAACTCGCAGATCGATCTCTACGATTTGCCGAAAATATCCGAAGAAGAACAAGCCAAATTCACCGCGCTCAAGGCCGACGAGCCCGGGCTCTACATCGTCTCAAAAGGTGATTCCGACGAATCGGAAGTGGAAGCAGCAGATATTCCGCCAGTGCCTACCCCCGGATCCCAGGCCGCTAATACCGTCTCCGAAGAGCAGAAAACCGAAGCCGCTCCGGCGGTGGTGGCCGCAGACCCGACCGCGGAACTGCTTACGACTTTCAAGGCCAGCATTCAGGTTGCATCGGTTGACGTTGTGGTGACGGATCCAAAGGGTCATCCTATTAAAGGATTGCGGCAGCAAGATTTCGTGGTGGCCGAGGATGGCAAGCAGCAGGACGTTCGCTCGTTCCACGAAGCAAGGCAGAATGAAGATGAGGCTTCGGCGCCTCCTGTCGTCCCCATGGAAACTAAGCCGGTCCCGAATATTTTCAGTAATGACCGTCAGCAAAGGGTTTCTGGGGCGGTAACACTGATTTTGCTCGATCTGCTGAATACTCCGACGTTGGACCAGCAGTGGGCGCGCAAAGGCCTCATTAAATTCCTGAACAGCAAATCCAAGCCCAGGAACTCTCAATTTGCTCTATGCACGTTGAGCTCGAAGACCCATCTCCGAATGATTCAGGGCTTTACCCACGACGAAAATATGCTGCTGGCGGCGGTCAACTCGCGGAAGACGAATGTGCAGCCGTCGCGCTGGCAAACCGCGTCAAAAAGCACGCAGAATGCGCTGGATAATCTTCAGGAGCTTGGTCGGGGAGACCCGATGAACGGGTTCGAGGGCCTCATCCATGCGATGCAGACGGTTCAGGCCGAAGAGAACGTGGACGACACTGACTCGCGTGTCGGGACCACTCTCGATGCTCTATCACAACTGGCAAGGTATCTGACCGGGATCCCTGGCCGCAAAAATCTGGTCTGGCTTTCCGGATCGTTTCCCATTTCGATTTTCGCGGTGGCCGCCAATGGCGATATGCCCGCCGATAGTCGCAACTACAGTGACAAAATCAAAATAATTACAAACCTTCTTGGACAGGGACACGTCGCGGTCTATCCGGTAGATGTGCGCGGCCTGGATTCTGACGTTACCGCCGTGGACAACACGTCCATCATTCGGTTGGGTGGGGCCCCTCCACGAGCGGCCGGTACTCTCGAAACCACCGGGGACCTCGATCCCACACAACAACGCGGACTGAACCAGTTGGCCGACGTCGCCGGGAACTGGGCGACGCTGAACCAGATCGCGAACGACACCGGCGGCAAGGCATTCATCGGGAGCAACGGCATCGACGATGCGCTTGCTACAGCGAGCGAGCAGGGCGCCAACTACTATTCGATCTCCTATACGCCCTCGAACCACGACTACAACGGTAAATTCCGCAAGATCAAAGTTAACCTCGCGCAAAAGGGATACCGTTTGCATTACCGGCCCGGATATTTTGCTGCCGACCCGAACGCGCCTCTCAAGGACGCCTCGCACAGCAGTCGTTCTGCTGCCATGCTGCACGGGGCGCCGGAGTCGCATGAAGTTCGTTTCGTGGCGAGGGTCGTACCGGTTGGACAGAAGGCCAAAGTAGACACCGCGCAAGCGGGCAAAGTTTATCTGGCGTCGTTCAAAGACAAGAAACCACCCGCCACGGTGGAGATGCAGCACCACAGCTTGGACTTTGCTATCGACAGCGCAGATCTGCGCTTTACGCCAATGCCGAACGATATTCGCCACTGCGTGCTGAACTTTATGATCTCGTCTTTTGATGATGAAGGGCGTCAACTCAGCGGCGTGGCCGTGGGATGGACCAGTGATTTAAAACCCGCTGAGTACAAGGATGTAATGACCGGCGGAGTGCGCATTCACCAGGAAGTCGACATTCCGGTGGCGTCGACCTCCTTACGTCTGGGAATTGAAGATGATGCTACCAGTCGCCTGGGCACGTTGGAACTGCCACTGCCCGTCGCGGCACCGCTCGACATGCCGCGCATGGCGAAGCACTCACTCCCAGAAATCGAGCCCGACTAAAAGATGCCCCAGCGGTGCATCATATAAAGCAGCAAAATAACCAAAGGCAGAAGAATCACCAGCACGAAGTTCCAGGTTAGTTTGGGAGAGTTGATTTCTTTCTTGTCCATGGATTCATCCTAACCCATGATCCTCTCCACCCTTGTCATCCTGGGCGCAGTCGAAATCCTGCCCTGAGCGAAGTCGAAGGGGCCCCCTTGTCAATCAACCGCCGTCGCAGCCAAAGCGAGGAATTCTCTGATTAGAGTTTTTACTGACAATTCCCATATTGGGAACCCGCAATCCCTTTAGAATGAACCGTCTTTACAAAATGTTCCACGTGGAACGTTTTGTAAATTTGTAACCCCATGACCGACCAAACTCACGACCGCAAGCTAGGTATGGACCGCGCCATCACCCGCCGCGACTTCCTCAACGGAGTCGCGATGAGTATCGGCGCGCTAGGCCTCTCCCAATTTGCTGGCGCTACTGACGCACCATATCCCCCGTCTCTCACGGGCATGCGCGGCAGCCAGCCCGGCGCCTATGACGTGGCCCACTCCCTTCGCGACGGCACCTTCTGGCAGACCGCGGGCACACCTGAAGACACGGGTGAGACCTACGACCTGGTCGTGGTTGGCAGTGGCATCAGCGGACTCTCGGCCGCATATTTCTATCGCCAAAAAGCTGGGCCCAAAGCACGCGTCTTGATTCTGGAAAATCATGATGACTTCGGCGGCCACGCGCGCCGCAACGAATTTCAAGTAGGGGATCGGTTGCTGATCAGCAATGGCGGCACGCAGTCGATCGAGAGTCCCTCCGAGTACAGCGACGTTGCGAAAGCTCTGCTCGATGATCTAGGCATTCACACCAAGGAGTTCTACAAAGACTTTGACCAGAAACTCTATTCGCACCTGGGCACGGCGTGCTTTTTTGACAAGGCTACCTTCGGAGAAGACCGGCTGGTTCCGGGGATGGGTTCGCTGCCGTGGCCAGAATTTCTTGCCAAGGCTCCTCTGGCAGAGAAGGTCAGAAAAGAAATCGCGCGTCTGTACACCGAGAAGAAAGATTATCTGCCTGGGCTGTCGCGGGAAGAGAAGCGTGCGCGTCTGGCGAAACTTAGTTACGCCGATTTCCTCACGCAGATCTGTAAGGCAAACCCGGCGGTGCTGCCGTTCTTTCAGAGCTATACCAATGATCTATGGGCTGTTGGGATTGAGGCCATCTCGGCGCTGGCTTGCTTCAAGAATCCCGATGACTATGGGGCTTACCAATACGCCGGCTTCGATGGGATGGACCTTGGCGATGACGCAGGAGAAGCCGAGCCTTACATCTTCCACTTTCCCGACGGCAACGCGTCCATCGCGCGCTTGCTGGTTCGCGCGTTAATTCCTGGAAGCATCCCCGGCCACAGCATGGAAGATGTGGTCACTGCACGCGCAAATTACGAGAAGCTTGATCTGGCCAATTCGGCGGTGCGGCTTCGCCTGGGATCTACGGCGGTGCGTGCGCGCAACCTGGAAAAAGACGTCGAAGTTTCGTACGTACAAAAAGGTATGCTGAAAACAGTCAAGGCTAAGTCGTGCGTGCTCGCTGGCTATAACGGAATGATTCCGTACATTTGCCCTGATCTTCCTGCTGCGCAAAAAGAGGCGCTGCACTACGGTGTGAAGGAGCCGTTGATCTACACCCACGTGGCCATCCGCAACTGGACGGCATTTCAGAAATTGGGGATCCGCCAGATCATTTCTCCCGGCAGCTACCACTGCTTCACCATGTTGGATTTCCCCGTGAGTATTGGGACGTATCAATTTTCCAAAGATCCGAAAGAGCCGATCGTGCTTTTCATGCTGCGCACGCCGTGCAAGAAAGGCCTGCCGCGCCGCGAGCAATATCGCCGGGGACGGTACGAGTTGATGGGTACGTCGTTCGCGACGTTTGAACGCAACATCCGGGAGCAGTTGAATCACATGCTCTCAGGCGGAGGATTCGATTCCGCCCGCGACATTACTGCCATCACGGTGAACCGCTGGGCGCATGGCTACGCTTACGAATACGATACTTTTTCTGATCCACACTTGGAAGCCGCGGAGCATCCTTGCGTGGTAGGCCGGAAGAAGTTTGGCCGCATTTCTATTGCAAACTCGGATGCCGAGGCGCGAGCCTATACTGATGCGGCCATCGACCAGGCCTACCGAGCCGTGACGGAGCAGCTAGGGTGAAGAGTGTGCTCCCGGTGGCGGATGCTTCGCCTCGCGGCTGAGATTGAATGCTGTGTTGACGAGGCCGACGTGGGAGAAGGCCTGGGGAAAGTTTCCTACCAGACGTTTGTTCACCGGATCGTATTCTTCTGACAGCAGTCCGACATCGTTGCGAATCGCCAGCAAGCTTTCGAATAGACGTTCGGCATCCTCACGTCGTCCCTGCAAAACGTAGTTGTCCGCGAGCCAGAAGGAACAAGCCAAAAAATCCCCTTCG
>DATBAT010000327.1:0-8345 GCA_036271375.1 Terriglobales bacterium | reverse complement strand
CAGATCGGATCGTCCGACGATTTCGCGAGCTGGAGCTTCGATCGCGACAAGCGCGAAGATGGCGCGGAGTCGTCGAACTACATTTCTCCGGAAGTGACCGGATACGAAGACCTTGATGATCACGGCCGCTGGCACTATGTCGCGGGCTACGGAAATGTTTGGACCCCGGCCGGCATCGCCAACGACTGGGCTCCCTATCGTTACGGACATTGGGTCTGGGTCGAGCCATGGGGTTGGACCTGGGTCGAAGACGAACCGTGGGGCTTCGCGCCTTTCCACTACGGCCGTTGGGCCTATGCCCAGAGCTCGTGGTGCTGGGTACCGGGACCGGTGTATGTGCGTCCCGTGTACTCGCCCGCGTTGGTAGCTTTTGTTGGCGGCGGTGGATTTCACGTCGCCGTCGGAGTTGGTGGCGGACCGGTGGGATGGTTCCCGCTTGGACCTGGCGAAGTTTATGTGCCTCCGTATCGTGTAAGCCGGCGCTATGTGAACAACGTGAACATCACCAACACTCGCGTGAATATCACGCAGGTGACCAACGTTTACAACGTCTATAACTCGAACGGTTCGCAGCGGATCACTTACGTCAACCAGCGCTCAACCGCTGTCACGGTGGTTTCACGCGACACGTTCGTGAATGCGCGGGCGGTAAATCGCAATGTTGTTCGCGTGGACGAGCGCGACATTGCGCAAGCTCAAGTTGCGCATCGCATTGACGTTCAACCGGGACGTACCAGCATTCAAGGTGCAGGACGTCCGGTGCAGATGCGGCCTCCGGCGCGTGTGATTGAGCGGCAGGTGGTGGCGACTCGCGCACCTACGCCGTCCAAGCCCACATTTGCGCAGAGACAGGCTCCGGCGAATGTTCGGACTGAGGCTCCCGGACGCCCGATGCCGGCGCAGGCGAATCAGAACCGTGGCAACGACAACCGTCCGCAGCAGCCAGTGGCGCGAGAGAACGAAAACTCGCGTCCTCCGCAGCAGCCGGCGCAACCGGGAACCTTGCAGCGGCCCACGGATATGCGGCCCGTACCGCGTCCGGTGCAGTCGGAACGAGTGCCGATGAATCAGCCGAATGCTAACAATAACGACCGGCCGCAGGCGAACGAGCAGGCAAACCGGCCGCAGCAGAACCAGGAGCGCCCGGAAGTGAATCGTCCGGAACAGAATCATCCGGAACCGAATCAAGGGCGCCCGCAGCAGCAGGAACAGCCGATGCAGCGTCCGCAACAAAACGAAGCGCCGCGGCCGCCGCAGCAAAATGGGCGTCCGCTGGTGCGGCAGGCGCCACCGGTGCAGGAACAGCCACAGCAGCAGCAGAACGAAGAGCAGAAATACCGGCAGTGGCAGGACCAACGGCAGCGTCAACAACAGCAACAGCCGCAGGCGCGGCCTCAGGAACAACGCGCACCGGCGGCACGGCCGCAGCAGTCGGCACCGCGTCCGGCGGAACGACCGCGGAATGAGGACAAGCCAAAGGGGAGGGGGCGGTAGTTGGGGTTGTTCGCAAGGGCCCGCCTCGGCGGGCCCTTTGTTTTTAGCCTATCGCTTCGAGGTACTTAGTCTTTCAACAACTGCCGAGCTATTACCAGACGTTGCACTTCGCTGGTGCCTTCGCCGATGGTGCAGAGCTTCACGTCGCGATAGAACTTTTCGGCGGGATAGTCTTTGATAAATCCATAACCGCCGTGGATCTGTACGCCTTCGTTGGCGCAGCGCACGGCTACTTCACTGGCGAACAGTTTCGCCATTGAGGATTCGAGAGTGGTGTTGTGTCCAGCATCTTTCATGGCGGCGGCACGGAGAGTCAGCAACTTCGCAGCTTCGATTTCCGTGGCCATGTCGGCCAGCTTCCACTGAATTCCCTGAAATTCGCTGATGGCTTTTCCAAACTGATGACGCTGTTTGGAATATTTCAAGGCAGCTTCATAAGCGCCTTCGGCCATGCCCAATGACAGGGCGGCGATGGATATGCGGCCGCCATCGAGCACGCGCATGGCATCGACGAACCCAGCGCCGACTTCGCCCAGCAGATTTTCCGCAGGTAGAACGCAGTCTTCAAAGATGAGTTCGGCGGTGTCGCTGGCGCGAAGGCCGAGCTTGTTTTCCTTTTTCCCGGGGCGAAAGCCCTTGGTGTCTTTGTCCACGATGAAAGCGGAAAGCCCGTGAGTGTGGGCACTGCGGTCGGTGACCGCGATCACCACCAGGGCGTCGGCGTAATGTCCGTTGGTGCAGAAAGTCTTGGTGCCGTTAAGGACCCAGGTATTGCCCTTGCGGACGGCGGTCATGCGGGCGCTGCCCGCGTCTGAACCGGAGGAGGGTTCGGTGAGACCCCAGGCGCCGATGAATTCTCCGGTGGCCAGCTTGGTGACGTACTTTTTTTTCTGGGTTTCGTTCCCCGCGAGAAAAATATGGTTGGAGCAGAGCGAAGTGTGCGCGGCGACAATGATGCCGACCGACCCGTCGACCTTCGAGAGTTCTTCGATCGCGGTAACGTATTCGACGTAACCCATGCCCGCGCCGCCGTACTCGGACGGGAAGATGGTGCCCAGAAGTCCCAGTTGTCCCAGATGCTTTACGGTTTCGAGCGGAAACTCACCGGCCTCGTCCCATTTCATTACGTTGGGAAGGATTTCCTGCTGGGCGAATTCGCGTACAGATTTTTGTAATTGGAGTTGTTCGTCGTTCAGTTGGAAGTCCAAGTGGGCACCTCGGGCCGCAAGGTTGCGACCCAAAAGCTGATTAGAACATAGGCGTTTGCCTGGAGGAAGTTACCTGTAGGTGCCTCTGGCGTTCGAGGACATGCATCCGCAAACGATCTGGAGTGTGGCCGCGGACAATTGCTCCTATCTCACTTCGTCCGTAAAAGCTCTCTTCCAATCATGCCCGTGGACATCAAACGTCTTGCCAGGCAAGGATCCCGCAGGACTGACTTCGGTTACGCGGATTCGCATCGCCAGTTTTCCACCCTTTAGCACGTCAATGCGGTGCGCGAGTTTCACGCCAGCGAATTCGGCGAACTCCAGACGTCTGGTTTCGATGTCCTTGAAAAAAGTTTTTACCAAGACTCCGCTATCGTCAAACCAAAATCCCCGGGCCATTTCAGGGTCGAGTTTCCCTTCAGGACTTTCGTAGCCGGCCAGAACGCGAACGGTTCGCACACCGTCAACGGTGTCTCTCTTAATTCTCCAATCTGACTCAAAGAGGTTGTCGACCGCCGGGATCGGCTCTGCGAGCCTAAGCACGAGGCGTAGGAGAGCCGTTTCTGGGCCTTCCTCAAGCAGGTAGGCTTTGTCTCCGTTTCTCGACCTTACGAAGTGGCTTTTCTCGAACCAAACTTCACGGCGCCATTGCGTGTCACTAAGCCAAGTGTCTTCATAGCGGCCTTTTTCTACACTTCCTGCGGCACCCCTTGTATCGAATTCGGCGTGCAAGATGTATGGCGTTCCATTTCCTGCGGCAGGAAAACTGGCATGCCTCCCGCGTTCAAAATAGGTTCGAGGGCCATCAAACACTTCGCTACCGACCGGCCTAGTTGTTTTGAAATGGAGCACTACTTGCGACAACACCTGCACCGGTACGCCGTTGATGACGAACGGTCTGAACTGCATGGCGGCGAAGGCTTGCCGGGCAGCTTCGTTTATCGCGGAATTTTCAGAAATGACCCGGGTCATTTCCCTGATTTTTCCTTGGCGGTCGACCACCATTTCCGTTGTGGCGTTTCCTTCGAGCGTTCCATCCTGCAAGGGTGGCCAGGACACAGGCGTAGTGGGTTCAAGATTATTTCGCAAGGTTGGTTCGTCGATCACCTCCGTTCGCAGGGGCTGTTCGTCCCCTGCTTTTCCTGTGGTGCCGAAGAATTCGGGAGGCATCTCTGGCAAACCTTCGAGAGTTACAACTTTCGCTGTCAATTCCGGTGACCCTATCTTTACGGTTTGCGGCACCATGCGTCCGCGAAAGCTTGTGTAGTCTGAAAAATCTCCTCCCCACCCCAAACCAAATGCATAGAGCAACGATCCTTTTGTGGGATCGAAAGCGATGTTGGTACGTAGTACGGTCTTGACCTCAGCTGTGCCGCTAGGGGTCGTCCAGCTTAAATGCGTCATGCGTCCCAAATGTTGAACGTCTGCCCCGGCTATTGGCTTTAGGACTTGTTCAAGGCGTGGGATCGGGTTGATCAGCTCGACGGCAGTTTGCTGAAGCCACTGTGGAAAATACGTCCCTTCATTTTCTTGCCAGTCGCGTTGCCCATCCACGATTTCAATCTGGTGAAATTCTGGAGATCGGAGTTCCCGTTTCCATCGGGTAGGCGAAGCCCACCAAATCTCTATCTCCCCGGAGCGGCCAGAATCCTTGTCCCGCGCAAAACTCGGTGACAGAACCGCTTTCAAGTGGAAAGGTTTGGTCCCCGGCTGATCCAAAGTACTGAGTTCAACAGCTTTCTTGATGTCTTTGGCGAGGTTTTCCGCGCGGACCAATCCCGGCCACATCGCCGTTGCGATGAGCGCTGCTAGTCGCCAATGGTTTCGCATCGGGGTGCAATGTACACGAAAACTCTGTAAAAGGCGACGCCGGATTCATGCGATAAACCGCTCGAATACCTCGTTGGATAGAAGACGTCCCCGGGAGGTAAGGCGGAGACTGTTTCCGGTTTGGTCTAACAATTGTTCGTCGACTAACTCATTGATCGTTGAGTCACAGGCGGAGACGATTTCTTCCCCGAGCGACTGACGAATGAGGTCCAAATTCACGCCGCGATTGAGTCTTAATCCCAAGAAGAATGATTCTTCGAGCGCTGCGTCGCGGGACAGCAATGTTTTCTGGAGAGCCTCGGCTCGCAGGTACGCATCCAGCGAGTCGGGGGTTGAAAAGCGGACGGCCTCGACTCCTCGGTAGGCATCAGCTTTTACCTTCAGCATGGAATGCGCATCGACGCCGAAACCCATGTAGGGTTGGCGTGTCCAGTATTTCAAATTGTGTCGCGACTCGAGCCCCGGCCGCGCGAAGTTCGAGATTTCGTACTGCTGAATTCCTGCGGTGTTCAATCGCTCGCAAGCGGCCAGATAAAAATCGGCGGTGAGGTCGTCATCGGGAACGAAATGGGCGTGGTATTTCGTCCCTCCGGCCAGGACCTCGCGGCCCAGTCTTGAGTCTTCGTCGACTTCCAGCATGTAGACGCTGACGTGGGGAACTCCGGACGCGATCGCTTGTTGAACAGAAAATTCCCAGCTCTCCGCAGTCTGATGGGGCAGCCCAGCGATCAGGTCCACGTTGATATTGGAAATTCCAGATTCGCGAAGGTGGGCAATGTCGCCGGCTACCGTCGATTCTTTGTGGATTCGCCCGACCGAGGCGGCTTCCTTATCGACGAAGGACTGCACGCCCAGGCTGACACGGTTAACACTGCATCGCCGAAATGCTTCGAGTAAGCTTGCGGTCAAGGTTCCGGGGGCGCATTCGACCGTGACTTCTGCTCCAGGCTGAAGGTGGAAATTTCTGGCTATACCCTGAAACAACGCTTCGAACTGATCCGTTTCCAGGACGGTCGGCGTACCGCCGCCCAGGAAAATCGAATCCACGGCGGACTCGAAACTCCCGCCCTGTGCCAAGGCCGTTTCCTGCGCGTGGTCCAAGTCAAAATTTACACGGTCAACGTACCGCTGGAACATGGTGCGCGAAAATACATCGGAGGCGAAGTTGCAGTAGGTGCACTTGGTGCGGCAGAAGGGAACGGAAAGGTAGAGGCCGAGCGGCACGAAGTGATTATCACACTTGGGCGGAGGGGGCGCCTAACGCGCCACAAAACACAAGATCCCTCGGCTTCGCTCGGGATTTTCTGGGTTCTCGACCAAGCGAGAACGGTTGCATCTCTACAAGCGAACGCAGATAATCCAGAGTCTTGCACGAAGACCTCTAAATCAGGAAAGGTATGGGCGCGGCGTCAGCGCCACCAAAACTGAATGCTTCCTCGCGTTGTGATCACGGGTATGGGTGTGGTGAGTCCGAATGGGATGGGCAAAGAGGCCTTCTGCCGCGCCGTCCTCGGGGGTAAGAGCGGAGTGAAGCGGATTTCGCGCTGGGACCCCTCCGATCTACCGGTGCAAATTGCCGGCGAGATTTCTGACTTTGACGAATTGGCTTGGGTCGACGCCAGAGAACGAAAACATGTTTCGCGGGTAGTTCCGCTTGCCATTGCGGCTTCCTCTGAAGCGTTGAAGGACGCAAACATTGCGTACGCTGACATGTCGATGGAGCAGAAACGCGAGATTGGTGTAATCCTCGGCACGGGCGGCGGGGCGCAGGAATTTTCCGAAGAACAATACAAGCTTTGGCACACCGGACACGTCAAGCAGGTGAGCCTGTTCTGCATTCCCAGCGGAACTATGGGGACCCTGCCCAGCGAAGTCAGTATGCGCTTCGGGTTTCGCGGCTACAGCCACGTGGTCACCGCGGGCTGTACGTCTTCTACTGACGCCATCGGCTACGCTTATCAGCATATTCAGGCTGGGATCATCCCGATGTTTCTGGTGGGCGGCGTTGATTCGCCGATCACGCCGGGGATCATCAAAGGCTACACGCTGCTGCGGGCGCTGACGCAGTCTTGGAACAGTGAACCAGAGCGGGCATCGCGTCCGTTCTCGGCCGACCGGGATGGCTTCGTGGTGGCCGAAGGCTCATGGATGTTTTTTCTCGAAGAATATGAGCACGCGAAAAAACGCGGTGCTCACATTTACGCCGAGATCACCGGCTACGGATCGACCTGCGAGGCGTTCCATCGCGTGCGCATGAGTGAGTCTCCGGAGGAGCCGGCGCGGGCGATCAGTCTGGCGCTAGAAGAAGCGGGTATCACTCCAGAAGATATTCAGTACGTCAACCTGCACGGGACATCGACAGAGATGAATGATCGCGTGGAGACGCGAGCGGTAAAGCTAGCACTGGGCGAGCGGGCAAAGAAAATTCCGATGTCGGGATTGAAGTCGCAGATTGGCCACGCGCAGGGTGCCTGCGGATCAGCCAGCGTTGCCGCCACTCTCATTGCCATGGAGCACGGCAAGCTGCCGCCTACCATCAATCTGGATGTTTCCGACCCGGAATGTGATTTGGATTACGTGCCCGAGGCGGGCCGGTCGGCGCAGATCGAACACGCAATCTGCAACTGCGTGGGATTTGGATCGAAGAACTCGGCTTTGGTTTTGCGGAAAATAGCTTAAGCGATGAGGCTGTCGTTCCGCGCCGCTCTTCACGAGAGGAATGGATTCCTCCGGCCTTCGGAATGACAATGGTGAAAAAAGTTATGCGGTCGCGATCGAGTTCTTCCCCTTCAGCTTTACCGAATACATAATTGCGTCGGCCTGCTTGACCATTTCTTCCACCGATTCTGGAGGCACTGGAAAGCTTGCCAGTCCGATGCTGAAGGTCACGGGCCAATTTCTTCTTCGCATCGACTCCAGCAAAACTTCCTGAACTTTGTTGATCACCAGTAGCGCCGCGCCCTGATCGGTTTCTGGAAGCAGTAAAGCAAATTCATCTCCGCCCAGTCGCGCGACCGTGTCGGTAGTGCGAAGGTTGCTGCGCAAGGTGGCCGCGACCTCGATCAGCAATTCATCCCCAACATCGTGGCCGAGGGTGTCATTGACGGTTTTGAAATTGTCGAGATCGATGTAGATCAGCGTCAGCGGCCTTTGATAACGCCGGGCGCGTGCCGCTTCGGTTGAGGCGATTTCGTAGAAAGCCCGGCGGTTGGCGATGCGGGTGAGGAAGTCCAGGCGGGCATCGTCTTTTTCGCGTTCCAGTGCCTGACTGAGAAGCTCCTGGCTCTGCCGCACCGCTTCTTCGGCGAACTTACGGTCGGTGATGTCTTCCGCGATCCCGATGAAGCCGGCCACCTCGCCAGAGGCGTCTCGCAGCGAGGTGACAGTAAGTGAGACCGGCAGACGGCTACCGTCCTTCCGAATGAAAGTCCATTCACCGTGGTCGGGGAGACCAAATTTTGCGGATTTCGTGGTAAACGTCTCCATCCCAGGTTTAACTTGAAAGCCAAGTTCCTTGCTGAGTTCCTCGGCCCGGCGCACTACTTCTTGCCGTTCGTGGAAGATCGCTGGCGTTACCTTTCCGATCACCTCTTCCGGTTTGTATTGCAGCATGCGTTCCGCGGCAGGATTGTACGTGGTGATGAGGCCATCCGCCCGACAGGAAATGATCAGGAGGTTGGCGCTGCGCAGGATGGTTTGCTGCAACTCGGTGATCTCGCGCAACTGCTCTTCGTGGTGCCGCCTCTGGGTGATGTCGCGGAAGGAAACTACGACGCCAACCACTTCATCCCCGACTTTCAAGGGCGTTCCCGC
>DATBAT010000326.1:0-10520 GCA_036271375.1 Terriglobales bacterium | reverse complement strand
CCATCCTTCTTGCAGAGCGGGCTTTCCTTCGAACCGAAAAGTTTGTTGTTGTTCGATTCGTTTTCAGTGAACAGCAACTCCGGTGAGCCTTCGCAGTAGAGCCAGCGGCTCTCCGCGGCGGGATGGAATATTTGGATGGCCCCGCTCTTCGCCTGCAAATAAGGACGCGCTTCATTGCCTCCCCACGACCAGATGTTGCGGAACCACAATGTCGGCAACACGTGCAGCGGCGCCGCTTCCGGCCCGTGATTGGTCACGGTGATCTTTACCAGAATGTCTTCGACATCTGCCTTGGCGTATTCGACCGCCACATCGAAGTAGCGGTCGTCGTTGAACACTCCAGTGTCGAGCAGTTCGTACTCGGGGTCGTGCCGGCCACGCCGTTGATTTTCCTGAAGCAACTGGTCGTAAGGAAAGGCCGCCTGGGGATACTTGTACAGAAACTTCATGTAGGAATGCGTCGGCGTGTTGTCGAGATAGAAGTAGCATTCCTTTACGTCCTCGCCGTGATTGCCTTGCTTGCCGGTCAGTCCGTAGAGGCGTTCTTTTAAATATGGATCGCGTTCGTTCCACAACGCCAGCGCGAAACAAATCCACTGGTGGCGGTCGCAGATGCCGGCCAGGCCATCTTCGTTCCATCTATAGGTGCGTGAGCGCGACTGCTCGTGGGTAAAGTAATTCCAGACGTCACCGTTGGCGCTGTAGTCCTCGCGCACCGTGCCCCAGGCGCGCTCGCTGAGGTAGGATCCCCAACGCTTCCAATGCTTCCGGCGATCATGCGACTCGGCCAGCCGGATATGTTCGTTGATCATGAGAGAGAAGAAGTCAAAGCCATTCTACTTGGGACGAGGGCGGCGGCATTTGAGGACCGCCCCTAAGTGCTTGAAAATGCAAATTGACAAAACGTTCCACGTGGAACACATCGTCATCACACTTTTGTGATGACAGACAAGTGTTTGAAAACAAAGGCCCTGCCGGGGCGACCGTGGGAGGGTGCTATTCTCTGGGGCGAAACAGCATGTTCTTCGATCCGCAGCGCCAAAAATATCTCTTCCTACTTTGTCTCGGGATCACCCTTGCAGCCGCGGCCACGCAGCAAACCGTCCCTCCTCCATCGTGGGCCTATGCGATCGCCGCGCCGGACTATAAAGCGCCGGTTGAAGATGGCGTTGTGCGTCACGTGCCAGGTAGTTCGTCCGGATGGACGCTTACCCAGCTGCGGGATCTTTTCTTCGCACCCGATTGGCATCCCGAGGAGCACGCGGTTTTGCCTGATGTCGTCGCGCATGGCAGAAAGCCCGAGGTCTTTGCCTGTGGCTTTTGCCATCGCGCGGAGGGAACGGGCGGACCGGAAAACGCCAGCCTGGCCGGGCTTCCGAAGGAGTATCTGATCCAGCAGATGGCTGAGTTCAAATCCGGCGCGCGCAAGAGTTCCTTTCCCGACCATGGCCCGGCAAAACTGATGGCCGCTCTCGCCAAATCCGCGAGCGACGACGAAGTCGCCCAGGCGGCCGCGTATTTCTCAGGAGTGAAACCGAGAAAATTGATTTCGGTCATTGAGACTAACGAGGTCCCAAAAACTTACGTAGCGGGATGGGTCTACACCCCCACGTTGGAAAAAGAAAAGGAACCGATCGCCGGCCGCATTATTGAAATGCCAACAGACCTGGAACAATTTGAGTCGCGCGATACGCATTCCGAATTCGTAGCCTGGGTCCCGAAAGGAAGCGTCGCCGCAGGGAAGAAGTTGGCAACCACGGGCGCACACGGAAATACGGTTGCCTGCAGCACGTGCCATGGCGCGGATCTGCAAGGCATGCAGGCGGTGCCGGGAATCGCCGGCCGCTCGCCGAGCTACCTGATGCGCCAGCTTTACGATATGAAGTATGGCGCCCGCACCGGACCTGCAACTCTGCCGATGAAGCCAGTGCTCGCCCATCTCTCCGAGGAAGACATGACGGCGCTTGCGGCGTATGCTGCGTCGCTAAACCCTTAGAGAGTTCATTGCGGGTCCTCACTCCGTGGACGGTCATCAGAAACCGTCAATGAGTGAAATTGCCTGTTATCGTCAACTGCCGGACTATTCCGGGAGTGGAGTGATACACGATAATAGCTGCATGCATCGGACAACAGCCATCGCGCTTTTATGCGTATGCCTCGTCTCTTCTGCGAAGGCAGTTCGAGAACTTGTCACTATTGACGAACTCCAGCCTGCCCAGCGAGTCGAGGGTGTCGTTCTTGATCCTTCGGGCGCTCCCATTCCGAACATGACGGTGACTGATCGCACCGAGGAATGGGTTGCCGTACTGCGCTCAACCACAACCGATAGCACCGGACATTTTCGTTTTTCCTCACAACGCGGGAAGGGCGTCTACTATCTCCGCTTCGATAACGCGGCCTTCAACCCATTGCAACTTAGGATCAAGCTCGACAAGAAAGCTCCTCAGCGTGCAATCACGGTAAAGCCACTAATCGGAGGCTAGCGAAGCCGTGCGATAGTTGTCGTAATATCGCTATTTCGCTCATTGAGCAGGTTGTGAGTGAAATTGCCTGTTTTCGACAGTTATCGTCGAGGTTGGTGCCGCTGGAGGCGTAAAGTACAAAGCGTGAAAAGCAGGAAACGTGCGAGCGTTTGGGTGGGGGTGCTTGTCTTCGCGGTTTTCCTTTGCTCACACTATTTCTACTGGGGCTATATTTCGCCCGGGTGCCCTGATCATTTGTGCCATTCGGTAAGTCGAAAGCACTTTCCGTTTCGACATTGGCATTGGGAAGGAATCCCAGTTGTCGAGGGTGGCTTTGTCCCCGATCCCCACTACTTGTGGTCTGAAAATGCGTCGTTCCCACAGTCTGTGAGTGAGATGCTTTCTGTGCACGCTTCCCGGTACATAATCGTGGACGTCAATCCGGCTTTTCGTGACCACTCGTCGGAGATTCTCCTTGTTATTGAAGCGTCCGGGAAGGTATTCGAGTATTCATTGATGTTCCCAAGAAACGGGGACGTTCAGGCCATTTTGGCGTACCCATCGCCGCCCCCTGCGATGGCTTTTCCGTACAAGCGCAATGTGGCGGTTCTAGCCGGGTTCTTTAGGGCCCGTGGCATATACCTGTTGCCGTTACCGTTGCGGTCGGGTGTAACCCTGCAGCTAATACCTCCCGGTAGCCCAGACTTTACAACCATTGCCACATCCTTCAGGTCGCTAGGCCAAGAGCCCTCAATGCGGAATCAGTTTTGCGAATCGCGTAGGAAAGATTTCATAGTGTTTTACGAAAAATACTATGGGCCTTGCGACGGGCAGAGTCATGTCGCCTCTGAAGTTGAAAAAGATTTCTCCAAGTTTTGGCTCGAAAGATAACTGTTGAGAAATCGCCATTTCACTCACAACCCGACCGATTCCTCGTGGATGAGACTGGTAGGACATCGCCTCTACGGATATGGAACACCGTTAGAGACAATGCTGCGCAATGACAAGTCACAGTATCTGATGAACCTCAGCGGGTAAAGCCGGTCGATTTGGGCGTTGGGTCGCAGCGCTGAAGAGGCTGCGCTACCCAAAATCAGCGCGGATGTATCCGCTCGCGCGGAAAAGCAGATTTCTCGCGCCTATCCCGCGCCTCGACAAATATTAGAATTTTCAGAAGAGATCGACTAGTCGCCCGGCAAAGCGTGGCTGGAGTTCAGAGCTTGTTTAGGCCATCAAGCGCCGCGACTTTGTAGGCTTCCGCCAGCGTCGGGTAATTGAACACCGCGTCGCGGAAGTATTCCATGGTTCCACCCAGCGCTAGTACGGCCTGGCCGATGTGGATGATCTCCGCTGCGCGGTCGCCGATGGCGTGTACACCTAGAAGTTTTAGGGAATCCGGATCAAAGATCAGCTTGAGCAATCCGGAATCGTCGCCCAGCATCTGGCCCTTGGCTAGTTCGGCGTAGCGGGCGAGTCCCACTTCGTAAGGGATCTTCTCTTTGGTTAACTGCTCTTCGGTTTGGCCCACCATGGAAATTTCCGGGATGGTGTAAATGCCGTAAGGAATGAGATTCGGCGGCATCTTGCCCGGCTTGCCGAACATGTGACTGCTGGCAAGACGGCCCTGCTCCATAGAGGTGCTGGCAAGAGCAGGGAAGCCGATCACGTCGCCGGCGGCATAAATGTGCGGGACCGACGTCTGGAAATTTTCGTTGGTGACCAGTTTGCCGCGCGCGTCGGAGGAAAGTCCCGCAGCTTCGATGTTCATCAGATCGCTGTTGGCCTGCCGGCCTACGGTGTAGAGCAGCATTTGTCCGTGGACGTTCTTGCCGCTTTCCAGCTTGGCGAAGACGCGATCGCGTTCCTGATCGAAACCGACCGTCACCACTTTTTCTCCCAGGCGGAACACGCTGCCCAATTGCCGCAATTGGAAGCACAGGCTTTCGACAATCTCGCGGTCAACGAAGTCCATCAGGATCGGCCGCTGGTCGAGCAGCGTCACTTTGACCCCTAGCGCCGCGAACATCGACGCGTATTCCAACCCAATGATGCCAGCGCCCACAATGATCAGGTCGCGAGGAATCTCTTGCAGCGTGTGTACCTGGTCTGAATCGAGGATGCGCTTGCCGTCGAAAACAAAATCGTCGCTGTGCGCGGGCCGCGTGCCGCAGGCGATCAAAACATATTTGCCCTTCAGTAGCTGCGAGCCTTCTTCGGATTTCACCTGAATGGTGTGCGGATCGATAAACGAGGCGTCGCCTTCTACTGTCGTCACGTAGTTGCGGCGGAGTTGAGCTTTGATGACTTCGATCTCGCGCGCCATCACCGCCTGCGCGCGGAAGCTCAGGTCGGCCATCGCGATGCGGTCTTTCAGAACGTAGCCGCGTCCATAGAAACTGCGCTGCCGGAAGCCGCTCAGATAAAGAATGGCCTCGCGCAAAGTCTTACTGGGGATGGTGCCGGTGTGCACGCATACGCCACCGATGGTGCGCTTGCGATCGATGATCGCGACTTTCTTGCGCATCTTGGCGGCGCAGATCGCGCCCTTTTGTCCGGCCGGGCCACTACCGATGACGATCAGGTCGTACTCGTTGGCTTCCATTAGTCCTCAATGAGAATTTGCAGCAGAATAGGCGATGCCAAAAACTAGCACTTCTGGCGAAGGAACGGAAGGGGCGGGACGCACTTGTAACACTCCAGTAACAGAAGCAAAAATTTATTTCGGGAATGAAGGACACTTCGGAACGGCAGAGAGTCGATCGGAACAACAGGTGGAGAGGTCCTTCGACTTCGCTCCGGACAGGCTCAGCCCCTAGGTGAATCGAAGTAGGCAACGATTGCCGAGTCCGATCCGGCACGGTTTGCCGGGTTACTGCAATTCGTTCCAAAGCACTCCGCGCTAAGTATCGTCGCGCTAACACATTTGGCACTGGCCGCCTTCGGCCCCCAACTTGCCATAGATTTCACAAAGCGTTTACTCAGGCTCGGGCGCAAAGCTGACGATTAGCGATAAAGCTTTGGGGCGAAAATCTTGAAGAGGAGACAGTAATGTCAATCGCAGGCATTTTAAGCAGTGCGCTCTTTAGCTCTATTTCCGGATCCCCGCAGACTGCCCAGAGCAAAGCTAAGAGCTTTCAGACAGAGTTCCAACAGTTAGGCCAGGATTTGCAGTCCGGCAATACCGCGTCGGCGCAAGCCGACGTTACGGCACTGCAGAAACTGGCGCCGCCAACGTCGTCCCAAGGCACCAGCCCGATCGCGCAGGCCTTCAACCAGCTTTCGCAGGATCTTAAGTCAGGGAACACGACGGCCGCGCAATCGGACTATGCCACCATCCAGCAGGATGTTCAAACCCAGGCCTCGCAGGCGCAAGGCCATCACCACCATCATCACGGCGGCGGTGGAGGCGGGGGCAACAACAACGTCAGCCAGCTCCTCGATCAACTAGGACAGGAACTGCAATCCGGCGATCTCTCCGGCGCGCAGTCCGCCTATGCCAGCTTGCAGCAGAGTTTCCCTGATCTTCAGTCGGGAGCAACCGGCGTTTCGTTCAGCGCGTAGTTTCTCGAAATCTGGCGGGCCTACAAGCCCGCCAGTATTTCTTATTGGACGCCCCCACCACTTTCTTCCTTGACATTCGCCTTATGTTCGCCAACAATTCCTGCATGGCGATTACCAAGCGGCAGCGACAGGTTTACGACTTCATTTCGGAGTTCGTGCAGAAAAAGGGATACTCCCCTTCGTTCGAGGAAATCGGCGAAGGCATGGGGCTGAACTCGCTGGCCACGGTCCATAAGCATATTTCCAATCTGGAAAAGAAAGGCCTGCTCACCCGGGACTACAACCGCAGCCGCTCAATCGATTTGCTTCCTCCTAAGGGACGGCTTAAGCAGTCGATGGCCGTGAACACTGGATTAGTTCTGCCGCTGTTGGGAAGAATCGCCGCCGGCCAGCCTATCGAAGCCGTACAAAATCCGGAGACGATTTCACTGGCCGATTTCGTGCGATCCAAAGAAGTCTTCGTCCTCGAAGTGCGTGGAGAGTCCATGCAGGATGAAGCCATCCTTGATGGCGATTACGTCCTGGTAGAGAAAGCTCGTACCGCCCACAACGGAGACATCGTGGTAGCTCTAATCGACGGCAGCGATGCCACCCTGAAGCGCTTCTACCACGAAGGCGAAATGGTTCGCCTGCAACCCTCGAACGCTGCCATGCAGCCGATCATGGTTCCGGCAGCGGCAGTAGAGGTTCAGGGCAGAGTGATAGGCGTGCTGCGAAAATATTAGATTTTTTCGCCCCTTCCTCTAGTTCAAGTCCGATAGCACCGTCGCGGTGAACCCTCCGCTGACGCCATCCATCGAAACCACCGTACGATTTTGCCCTGCGGTCAGATTCAGCGCTCCCGTATCCAGCAACGGAATGGTTGTCCCGGGCGCAGTCATCACTACCTCGAAGCTACCTGCAGTCAACGTCTGGTAGTCGGTAGCGGCGTTGAATGCCAGGTTGCGAATCACTGGCGTTGACGCCACCAAGTCCGCTCCCGGAGCGACAACGTAAACGTCTACCGATCCCAATGTTGGAGACGCGTTCACAACACGTAGGCTTGCGTCCCCGGTTGCCGGCGCAGTTGCGTCGTCGATCAGCACCAACGCGGAAATGTCCGCGGCAAGGTTCGTAGCCAGCACTGTCGATTCCCCGCTGCTTGCCACGCTTACATTCTGGTCAATCAAGATTGTGGTTGTCCCTGAGGCTTCGATCTGCACATGCCGCGAACCCGAAGCGACCGAAATGTAGTCGGAGTTGTTTCCGTAGGCAATGCCGGTGGCAATGCTTTTTCCGTCAACTAGTACGTCCAATCCACTTTCATTGGGCGACGCGTTCATCACCCGCAACTTGCCTTGATCGCTGCCTCCACCACATCCAGCCGCCGCCAACAATGCTGCCACGGTCAACCAACCACCGACACATCTCTTCAACATGCACTCGCCTCCCCTGGGATAAACCGCGTCAGTGGTGGGATGCGAGGCCTACAGCCTTTCACCGATGCGTGCCTGCAAAAGTTGGTAAAGAATGGTCAAGGTTTGTCAATGGCACTCGATTCGATAACCAATGCGAATGGAGCCAATAAATAGTTTTGATTTCGCCCATCAGTTTTCCGAAGGTACATTGGTCACCTAAGACGCGCCAAGATCTGCTGGTGGCACTACACTATGGACGGGTGCCAGCGGCTGCATTTTAGGGTCGTGTCCCTTAAAACTTTGCATGACCACGGCAACTTCACCCCGTAGTGAACTCCGCGACCTCTATTCAAGAGAGTCAGCGCGCATTCAGCAGGAGTTCGCCGCATCGGGCGATGGCCGTACTGCCGTGCGGCAGCGCACCGAGCTGGTAGAAAATCTTTGCCTGCAACTTTGGAATGAGATCATCGCCCAGGGGAGCACCGGACCGCGGAATTTTGCGCTGGTCGCCACCGGGGGCTTTGGCCGCGGATGCCTCTTTCCCCACTCCGATATCGACTTGCTCTTCCTTCCCGCTGACCGCGATACGGAAAACGCGCAGAAAGACCATATCCGGCTTTTCTCGCAGGAACTTTGGGACCTTCGATTGAAGGTTAGTCCCATGACGCGGACGCTCGCTGAGTGCGACCGCTTCGACCCCAGCAATCTGGAATTTACGATTTCGCTCTTGGATTGCCGGTGTCTTGCGGGCGATGTCGAGCTTTTCAAGCGTCTGCACGACGGCGTGATTCCGAAGCTGGTGATGCGGGAATCGCAAACGCTGGTACAGAACCTTGCGGAAGTTACCAGTTCACGCCACGCGAAATACGGCGGCACGGTTTTCCATCTGGAGCCGAATATTAAAGAGGCCCCCGGGGGACTGCGCGATCACAACGTTACTTCCTGGCTCTCGCTGATTTCCGCGATGGATCAGCAACGCCAATGGCCCGATCCCGATAGCCTGCTGACCCCGCCGATTCGTCGCCAGTTTGATCCCGCCCTCGATTTTCTATTTGCGGTGCGATGCTTTTTACACTTCCGCCACGGGCGCGACGACAACACGCTGACCTGGGAAGCACAGGACGAAGCTGCCGAAGCCAACATCGGTACGGAACGCGATCACAAACTGAAAGCCGCCGATTGGATGCGGCTATATTTCGGCTACGCGCGTTCCATTCATCGGGTGACGACGCAGTTGCTGGAGGAAGTTCCCGGCGCACGATCCTCTTTGTACCGCCAATTTCAGAATTGGCGCACGCGGCTCTCGAACGCCGACTTTTCTGTGATCGATGGCCTCATCTATTTGCAACAGCCGTCGTCGCTGAAAGATCCGGAACAGCTGATGTCGATGTTTCAGTTCATGGCCCACCATGGATTGAGACTCAGCACCACGACGGAACATCGAGTCGAGCAGGTACTGGCGCCGTTAGAAACATCTCCGTTGCCCGGACCAGAGGTTTGGCGCGGCTTACGCGAGATTCTGATCGAGCCACATGCCGCTGACGCGCTCCGCGCCATGCACTCTCTGGGAGTGCTCACGTTGTTGTTGCCGGAGCTTGAGCTGATCGATTCCCTGGTAGTGCGGGATTTCTACCACCGCTTCACCGTGGATGAACATTCCTTCCTGGCGATTGAGAGCCTGCATCGAGCGCGCCAATCGCAATCGGAGTGGGACCAACGCTACGGACAAATTCTTGCGGAGCTGGAACAGCCGGAACTGCTTTATCTGACATTTCTACTGCACGATATCGGCAAGGGAACGCCCGCCACTAACCACGTGACCGCCAGTCTCGAATTGGCCGAGCCGTGCTTGAAGCGCTTTGAGTTAAGCAACGAAGATGCGGACATCGTCCGCTTCCTGATCGGAAGCCATCTGGATATGTCGGCCGCGTTGCGCCGCGATATCTTCGACCCGGATACGATCCGTATTTTCAGCGACAAGATGGGAACGGCGGAGCGGCTGAAAATGCTCTGCCTGCTTACCTACGCGGACATCAAAGCCGTAAACCCAGAGGCGCTCACACCGTGGAAGGCCGAGTCGGTGTGGCAGCTTTACATTCATGCGAGCAATTATCTGAACCACAGCGCTGACCAGCGCGTGCATGTCGACACCGAAAGCGAAAGTCTGGCGCAGTTGCGCACGCTGGCGCCGACATCCGGCAAGAAGCTTAAGACATTTCTTGAAGGCGTACCCACACGCTATCTGCGGCTGTATTCGGCGGACCAAGTTTTGCGCCATCTAAAGATGGCCGACCAGCTCAACGATTCGCCGGTGCAGATTGATTTGCAGCGCGGGCGGCACTGGTATGACCTCACTCTGGTCACGAACGATCGTCCGTTCCTGTTTGCTTCAGTCGCGGGAGTACTCGCGGCGTGGGGCATGAACATCGTCAAGGCGAATGCTTGTTCCAACGAATCAGGCGTGGTCATCGACACGTTTTATTTCACCGATAACTTCCGCACCCTCGAGCTGAACCTTCCTGAGTGGGACCGCTTCAAGCGCAGTATTTCAGATGTGCTGGTCGGCGAGGCCGATCTCGAGTCGATGCTGCATAACCGCATGAGCTCGCGTAAGGGCGGCATCGCGAAAGTCAAAGTTCGCACTCGCATCGAATTTGACGATGTGTCCTCCTCTCACAGCACGCTGGTGCAGATCATCGCGCAAGACCAACCGGGCCTGCTGCATCGCATTAGTTCCTGTTTTTCCGAAGAAGATTGCAGCATTGAGATCGCGCTGATTGATACCGAAGGCCAGATGGCGATCGACGTTTTCTACCTCACTTCGGCGGGCGCCAAGCTCAGCCTGCAAAAGCAGGAACAGTTGAAAGCCGCGCTGGAAGCCGAGTTGGCTGGCGCCTAGCTACTTCAATCCCACTCCATAAAGATAGTCGTAAGTATTCCCCGCTCCCCAGGGCAAGTCTGCGCGGAACGAGGAGAACAAGAGCGCCCTGTCCATGAACGTCAAAAACATATCCTGTTGGAACGACCCGCTAGTCACACGGAAAGTAAACACGCCATAGCAGGGGTCGGCGAGCGAGCCCCCTCCATATAGATAGTTAGT
>DATBAT010000325.1:0-27912 GCA_036271375.1 Terriglobales bacterium | reverse complement strand
CCATTGGGCCGCCCATTGCCAATACCCAGTTCTACATTCTCGATGCGCAGAACCAGCCGACGCCGATCGGAGTTCCGGGAGAACTCTGCATCGCGGGCGATGGCGTGGCCCGCGGATATTTCAATCGTCCCGAACTTACGCAAGACCGCTTTGTGCCCGACCCCTTCCGCCCCGGCTCTCGCATGTACAAGACCGGCGACCTGGCGCGCTATCTGAAGGACGGCACTATCGATTTTCTGGGCCGACTCGATCACCAGGTCAAGTTGCGCGGCTACCGCATCGAGTTGGGCGAAATCGAATCAGTGCTTGTTAAACATCCGAACATCGCGCAAGCGGTGGTTACGGTCCGGGAAGACGAACCCGGAGACCAGCGTCTGGTGGCCTATCTGGTCACTAAATCAGGCGACACACCGCAGCGCGCGCAACTTCGCGCATTCGCCGCCGATAAACTTCCCGACTATATGATTCCGTCGCGTTTTGTGGAACTGGCATCGCTGCCGCTGACGGCAAACGGCAAGATCGACCGCAAAGCTCTGCCCCAACCGGAAGCAGAGAGCGCCGCGGTTCGAACCAAATCTGAGCCTGTTCCCACAGCGAGCAGCGCGGAAAATGTCTTATTAAAGATTTTCAGCGATGTGCTAAAGATTGAATCGGTTACTCCCACCGACAGCCTGCTCGACCTGGGCGCAGACTCCATCCAGATTTTCCAGATCGCCACACGCGCCAACCGCGCGGGATTTAATTTCACGCCGCGCGAAATTCTGCAGCAGCGGACTGTGGAGAAGCTTTGCCAAACCACGACGTTGGCTGCCAATGAAATGACAGCATCCCGCAAGCCTCTGCAGCGCGTGGATCGCGAGCGCTACCGGGTCAATACCAAGCACTAATCGATGCGGACTGATTCCAATCTCGGCGAGAGCGTGGGCCAGGCGAACGACGTCTTTGAGTTCCCCTGTTCTTTGGCGCAGCAGCGCTTCTGGCTGCTCGAACAAGTCAACGCCGGAAGCTCGCTGTGCAACATTCCGTTGCGCTGGCGGCTGAGCGGCAAGCTCGATGTGAAGCGGGTGGAAGCCGCCTTCCAGGCGGTCATCGCTCGCCATGAAAGCCTGCGTACATGGTTCCGCGACAACGACGGCGAGCCGGTCCAGGTAGTGGTGGCGAATGCTCCGCTGAAAATTGCGCTGGTCGATTTGCGTCAGTACGCAGAGCAACAGCGCACGCTCGAAGTGGAACGCCTGCGTGAGGAAGAAGCCAACCGTCCCTTCGACCTGACTTCGCCGCCGCTGCTGCGCGTGACTTTGCTTCGCCTCTCTGAAGACGATCACCTCGCCATGATCACCATTCATCATCTGGTGTGCGACGGTTGGTCGACGGGATTGATCTCGAAGGAGTTTGAGCACTTTTACGAATCGTTGTCTGGCAGGCCCACGGATCCGCTGCCCGAGTTGCCGGTGCAGTATCCGGACTACGCCGTCTGGGAGCGGGAGTCCTTCGCCTCCGACGCGCTGGCCCCACAGTTCGTGTACTGGAAACAGAAACTTGCTGGGCTGCAATATTTCGAGTTGGCTCCTGACTTCCCGCAGGCTTCGGGACGCAAAGGGAAAGGAGCATACCGCTCGATCACCTTGCCGGCTGCGCTGATTCAAGCGGTCAAAGATCTCAGCCGCAGCCAGGAAGTCACCGTGCATACCACGGCGCTCGCGGCCCTCAAGACACTTTTGTGGCGGCTGAGCGATGGGCAGAACGACATCACACTGGGATCCCAGACCGCCGGCCGCAACCAGGTCGAGTTGGAAAGTCTGATCGGGGTGTTCGTCAATACGCTGGTGCTTCGAACCCAAGTCGACGGCGAACTGCCGTTTCGCGAATTGCTGGATCGGGTGAACGTAACACTCGGTGAGGCGATTTCGAATCAGGAAGCGCCGTTTGAGCGGTTGGTCGCCGAACTGCGGCCGAAGCGCGATCCGCTACGCACTCCTTTTTTCAGCATCAACCTGATCTATCAGCGCACTTTCATCGAGGAGCGCGAGTTCGCCGGCATCACCTTGACCGACCTGAATTTCGATACCGGCGGCGCCATCTATGACCTGAATTTTTATCTGATCGAGCATGGCGACGAATGGCGCTTTTTCTGTGAATTCAGCGCCGAGCGCTTCAAGCCGGAAACCATCGAACGTATACTCGGCGATTTTCAAGCTGTACTACGGCAAGCGGTCGAGGATCCGGATTTGCGGGTAGACCAATTCAAACCCGCGGACGCCTTTACCCTGGTCCCGGTTATCAAGAATGACTTGGTCGCGCGCCTGACCTACATCTGGGAAGAAGTGCTGGATGTTCGCCCTATCGATCCCGATGCCGATTTCTTCGAACTCGGTGGCCACTCGTTGTTGGCCACGCGTCTGCTGGCGCGCATCGACAATCGCCTCGGCAAGAAACTCAAACTGGCGACCCTGTTCGAATCACCCAGCATCCGCCAGCTGGCCGAAGCCATGGGCGGCAGTGAACGCAAAGTGGCTGTCCCCGGCATCGTCAACATCCAGCCCAAAGGTTCGCGCACTCCCATCTTGTGCTTGCACGGCGTTCCCAGCATGGCGTTATTGGCCCGCGAACTAGGCGAAGACCAGCCGTTTTATGCGGTGCATTTGCCGGAAGGCACGGAACTGAAGCCGCCCTATACCGTCGAAGAAATTGCGGCGATGCACGTGAACACCATCCGCAAATTTCAGGCCGACGGTCCGTATCTTCTGATTGGCTGGTGCCGCGAAGGCTTGCTGGCTTACGAAGTGGCGCAGCAGTTGCGAAAGCTGGGAAAAGAAGTCGGCATGGTGACCATGTTCGACACCTGGAAACCCGACTATCCCGAGTGGCTTACCCCGCGGCAGATGCGGGCCGCCGAGCGCAGCTTGAAATACTCCCAGGCGCTGGTCCGGGCAAGGGAAGTAGGCGAGATGGGGGTGGGCGCGGCATTCCGGCATGTCACCGACACGCTGGAAACGGTGGTGAAAGACAGTTGGCGCCATCTGCGCTGGAAGCTGACGTACCGCTCGGAATTGAAGTCCGGCAACATGGAGAAACCGCGCACTCAGGATGAAATGCTTTTTCTGGCGGTCGATCACTATCTGGCCAAACCCTACGATTCGCCGATCCTGCTGTTCCGCTCCGACAAGTACCGCAGCTGGAAGTATTGGGACCGGCTGCTGGGCTGGGGGAGCATCCTTCCGCAGCTGGAATTACACGAGATTCGCGGAGTTCACGACAGCATGCTGACTGGCCCGTCGCTGCACGAAATTTCGACGGCGGTCGCGCGCGCCACCGCGAAACGTCACCCGCAAAAAGGAAAACGATGAGCCCGGCAGTAGACACTCCCTATCTTTCCATCGCAGCGGACGTGAAGCTTGGCGCGGACGTGAAGCTCTCCAAGTTCATCAACCTCTACGGCTGCGAGGTGGGCGACGAAACCAAGATCGGCGCGTTCGTCGAGATTCAGAAAAACGCGAAAGTCGGCCGGCGCTGCAAGATCTCCAGCCACACTTTTATCTGCGAAGGCGTGACTATCGAAGACAACGTGTTCATCGGACACGGTGTGACCTTCATTAACGATAGCTATCCCCGGGCGACGGCTGCCGATGGCGACTTGCAGACCGAGAAGGACTGGAAAGTCGAAGCCACCGTAGTAAAAAAAGGCGCGTCGATTGGCTCCGGGGCAACGATTCTGGGCAACGTGGTGATCGGCGAGCATGCCATCGTCGGCGCCGGCAGTGTAGTCACCAAAGATGTCCTCCCCCACGCTGTGGTAGCGGGAAATCCAGCCCGGCAACTCCGCCAGCTGGAAAACGAAGCGAGGACGAAAGAATAATGACGGTAAGCGGCAAGATTCCTTTTCTTGATTTAGTAACCCAGCACACTCAACTCGAAGAAGAACTGGTAGCGGTATTTCGTAAAGCATTAAGCACTGCGGGATTCATCGGCGGACCTGCGGTCGAAGACTTCGAACGCGACTTCGCGCGCTATTGCGATGCCGGGCATGCGATCGGCGTCAGCAACGGTACCGACGCGCTGCGTTTTGCGCTGCTCGCGGCCGGGGTTGGCGAAGGCGATATCGTGGTTACTGTTCCCAACACTTTTATCGCCACCAGCGAAGCCATTTCACAAGTCGGAGCGCAGATCCAGTTTGTCGATGTCGATGAACAGACTTCGACGCTCGATCCGATGAAGCTTCAGGAATTTCTCGAGAGCCAATGCTATAACCACGAAGGCTCGCTGCTGCATCGCCGCACCAGCAAACAGGTGAAGGCGATTATTCCCGTGCATCTTTACGGGCAGATGGCCGACATGGATCCAATCCTCGATCTTGCCGGGCGTTACCGCCTGATCGTAATCGAAGATGCCTGCCAGGCGCACGGCGCGCAGTATTTCTCGCAAAAGCAAAACGCCTGGAAGACGGCCGGTTCCATGGGCCGCGCGGCGGCGTTCAGCTTTTATCCCGGTAAAAACCTCGGTGCCTGCGGGGAAGCAGGCGCGGTTACGACCAACGACGCCTCGATCGCGAAACATATCCGCATGCTGCGCGATCACGGGCAGGCCAAAAAGTATTACCACGATATCGAAGGCTTCAACGGGCGGCTCGATGCCGTCCAGGCGGGAATTCTTCACGTCAAACTGAAGCATCTTCCCGAGTGGACGCGGCAGCGCCAGGAACGGGCTGTCCATTACACACGGCTGCTGGCCGCGGCGGGAAATCCAGTCAAGGTCGCAAGCGAGCCGACATGGTCGCGCGGCGTCTATCACCTCTATGTCGTCCGCAGCGATCGCCGCGAAGAATTGATGGCGCATTTGAACGCAGCGGGCATCGGCACCGGAATTCACTACCCCATCCCGCTGCATTTGCAGAAGGCCTACAAGAGGCTGGGTTATTCCGAAGGCGATTTTCCTGTGTCCGAAAAGCTGGCGCTGCAGATCGTCTCGCTGCCCATGTTTCCTGGACTGACCGCTGAGCAACAGAAGCGGGTGGTCGAGGAAGTGATCCAGTTCGTGGGCGCGGAACGCGAAGTTTCGGCCAAGGCCTAGCATGCGACTCGACCGGCTGGCGACTCTCTATGTCGCACAGCCGCTGCACTTGGGGAAAAAGCCGGCGGTGCCAATCCTGATGTATCACAGTGTGGCGGACGATCCACAGTCCGCGATGCATCCGTACTTTCGCACTACGGTCAGCCCCAAGGTTTTCGCCGCGCAGATGGCCTACCTGCATCGCGAAGGCTATGTCACCCGCAACCCGCATGAAGTTGGGCAAGGCACCTCCCCCGAAAAGTCTGTCGTCATCACCTTCGACGATGGCTTTTTCGATTTCTACCAGCATGCCGCGCCGGTGCTGAAGCAATATGGATTCACTGCCACGGTCTATTTGCCGACGGCTTTCATCGGCAACACGCGCAAGAATTTCAAATCCCAAGGCTGCCTTACCTGGAACGAAGTTAGGGAACTGAAAACCGCAGGCTTCCAATTTGGCTCGCACACGGTCAGCCATCCGCAGTTGCATGACCTCGATTGGCCGGCGATCGAAGAGGAACTACGGGAATCGAAAGGTACCATAGAGCAAGAACTCGGAAGTGCCGCCGACTCCTTCGCATATCCTTTTGCGTTTCCCGAGACAGACGCCGAATTTAAGGGCAAGCTGCGCGAGGCTCTCAACTGTGTTGGATACCGCAGTGGAGTCTGTACCACGATCGGCCGGGCAGTAAGGGGAAGCGACCCCTTCTTCCTCAGGCGTTTGCCGGTAAACTCTAATGACGATCCGCAACTCTTTGCCGCCAAATTAAATGGCGCTTATGATTGGCTGGCGGTCCCGCAATATTGGGCGAAACGGGCCAAGAAGTGGCGGGCAAAGCCCTGAAAAACACCCATAAAACCCTGAATTTACGGCATCCAAAAGCAGTCGTGCCGGTCATGTACCAATGAGACCTGTCCCGGGATCGACCCCTTGGTTATAAAGAGAACATCCGTCCAGATCGTGTGCGAATCCCCCTGTCCGGATTGCGCGCTAGAAGATCGCACCTGGCATGGTTTCGCCATTGTCCTCGGAACCATTAGCATCACGACTCGCGGAGGAAGTTCATGAAGGGGTTTTGCAAGCTATTTTCCATAGCTTTATTTCTGCTGGTTTCTCTCGGCATTGCGTCGGCTTCGGCCGGCGATATCTACATCAGCCAAAGTGGCAGCGGCGGGGCCAACGGCTCGACCTGCGCGAACGCGTACCCGGCCAACTTTTTCAACAGCTCCTCTAACTGGGGTTCTGCTGATACCCAGATTGGGCCGGGAACTACGGCCCATCTATGCGGGACCATTAGTACCAGCCTCACGGCGCAAGCCAACGGCAGCAGCGGGAATCCAGTTACGATTTTGTTCGAATCTGGCGCGAAACTGAGCCAGCCGGTCTGCAATGCGATGACCGGTTGCCTTTCGTTGAACGGGCGCAGCTACATCACGGTTGACGGCGGCAGTAATGGACTGATCCAAAACACCGCCAACGGTACCGGCCTGGCTAACCATGGCGGCAGCCGCGGAATTTCGGCCGATGGTTGCAACAATTGTGAGATCCGTAATCTCGAGATCAGCAATATCTATCTGCGGAGCAGCAACAGCGATATTAGTTTTGACCAGACCGGTGTTACCTGTATTCATTTCTCGGGCTCGAACTGGCAAATCCACGACAACGTGATGCATGACACCGGGTGGTGCCTTGATAACTTCTGGCAGAGCGGCGACAGCAACGTCAAAATCTATAACAACGATATCTACAATATCGACCATGCGTATGCTGTAGCCGGCACCAGCGGCAGCGCCTCGGGATTTTATTTTTATAACAATCACGTACACGACTTCGCCAAGTGGGACTCGGGCTCAGCCAACACGTTCCATCACGACGGTGTGCATGCCTATGGCGTGAATGGGGCAAAACAGACGGATGTATGGATTTACGGCAACCAGTTTGATGGTGACATCGGCGCCAATGTCACGGGATACATCTTCATGGAAGGTGGATCGGGAAGTGGGTCGACACCGTGGAGCGATGGCACAGGCGTAGTCCGCATCTTCAATAATGTGTTCTCCGCCCCGAACCGCTCGGTATACGGCATGGTGCAAGTGCACGCCGGAGCGACCGCGCAGATTTTCAACAACACTGTGACCGGAACCAGCGACTCCATCTGCGTCGATTTGTCGAACGTCAATAGTATTTCGTTCGAGAACAACATCGTACAGAACTGCAACACCCTGGTTTACCTTCACGACGGTGCAAAGGTGGCAACCGTTGACTACAACCTATACGGCAACAGCGCTTCCAACGCGTTGGTGTTCAATTCCACCTTCATCGGCTTGACCGCCCTGTCTTCCTGGAAGAGCACTTGTAATTGCGATGCGCATTCGCTGGTGTCCAATCTTGTGTCGAACCTGCTTGCTCCCTTGACTGGCGGCTCCGGAGTCGGAGATGGCGCCAATCTTAGCGGTCTCGGCATCGCGGCCCTGACCAAAGACAAAAACGGAAATGCCCGTCCACCGTCGCCGACCGCGTGGGACATGGGGCCTTTCGCTTCCGGTTCGGCTGCGCCCGGCCCGCAACCGCCGACCGGATTGACAGCAACGGTAAAGTAGCTAGTTCGATGGTGTAGCAGGTGCTTCAAGGGACTCGGCCCGGCCGGGTCCCTATAAATTCTTTTGCTCTTGCCCCAGCCAACAACCTCTCGTGCAATAATTTCAGTTCCCCCCGCGTCATTCTGAGTGGCTTCACAATATCCATTAACGCAGGAACCCCATCCAGAATTGGCTGAGCGTTCGCTGCCTCTCAAGCCGGCGCCCTTGTCGCGTCGCGGAGTGGCGGCGTCAATCGGCCGCAACACTATCTTCGGCATTGGTTCAAATATCGCGCAAATCGGTACGCGCCTCTTCACTGTGCCGATCGTCATCTCGCATCTGGGGCTCGATGGCTACGGCATCTGGGCCATCATCATGACCACGGCCGGGTACATGCGATTTGGCAGTGTAGGGATCAAATCGGCGTTCCAGAAATATGTTGCCGAGGCCACCGGCAGTGGCGACTACGAGAAGGCGAATCGGTTACTAAGTACGGGAAGTTCGTTGATGTTGGTGCTCTCGGTCGCGGGACTCGTGCCCACCGCGATCTTCTCGCGCGCACTGGCGACGGCTGCGGGAGTACCACAGTCCTTCCTACCTTCGGTAGCGGGCGCCATCACATTGCTCGCGTTCATCATGATGCTTTCGAATGCTGGCGCCGGTTACGAGGCCATAGTCATGGGTGGACACCGCATCGACCTGACGCGGCGCTTCAACATGATTTTTACTGTGCTGGAAGCCATTGCTATCGTGATCTTCCTGCATTTTGGCTATGGCCTGTTCGCCATGGCAGCGATCATGGCGGCGTCAGAGGTCGGTTATGTGACCTGCTGCTACATCGCGGCGCATCGTGTTCTGCCCATGGTGCGCATTCATGTCAGATTCTTCACCCCATCGGTCATTCGCGAATTGATCAGCTATGCGGGAAGCTACCAGTTGGTGAATGTTCTCGAAGTGATCTACGCCGCCATCCTCCCGATTACCGTACTAAAATTCTTTGGTGGCGACGCGGCGGGTATTTACGCGATTGCCACACGCCTCTCTACCGCAGCGCTATTGCCTCAGGAATCGGTGCTGCTACCGCTGCTTTCAGGTGGCAGCATGATCTATGGCTCGGGATCGGTCGAAAATATGCGGCTCCTTCTGGCGAAAGCGTTTAAAGCCGTGATCGCGCTGTCGTTGTTGCCTTTGGCCTTTATTGCCTGTTTCAACCGGTCGATCGTCTTTGCCTGGACCGGCCAAGCGGATTCCACCTTGAATGTAGCCATGTGGCTGATCTGCATCGCAGGCTTATTTAAGGCTGTGGCCGTGCTGGAGTTGGTGCTCTATCGGATTTCCGGCAAAGCCTTCGTCGACAATGTTCGGCAGGTGTTGCGCATCGCAATTCTGCTGGGACTGAGCGCTTTCGGCTCGCGCCTGGGTTTTCAGGGGATACTTTCTGGCCTGGTCGCGCTCGAACTATTCGGCATGGTGCTGATGTTCTTTGCGATCCAACACACATTCCGGGGATTCAGTCTCAGACTCATCACTCCTGATTTGTGGAAGATTGTGGTCTCGACCCTTCTCATGGTTGCCGCAGGCTGGCTGGCATCTCACATCCCGGTGCCACTAATAGGAAGCGACCGCCTTATCTCAATTGCCAGGATAGCGATGATTTCTGTGGCTTATGCCATTGCCGCTTTGCCCGCCCTCTATGTGACGAAGGCGATCTCCACCTCGGAACTGGGCGCGATCAAAGACTCTTTCCTGAAGAGGGCGCATGCCGGTGGCTAGTGAGGGGCCCGATCCTCTCTCTTATTTCTCTCGCGCTGCCTCTAAGCTGCACAGCCAATGGTTGCGGATGACCTATCCCTTCCATAAATTTGGCAAGGGGATATCGATCCACACTTCGTGCGAAATTGCCCGCGGCAATGCTTCGCACATCGCGTTTGGAGATTACGTTTATCTCGCGCCCGACGTTTGGGTGAACATTGAGGCCCATGTAAATGTGGCTGCGCCGGCGCTTTCCTTCGGCTCCGGTTGCCGGATTGGAAGAAGGTCGGTTATTTCGGCTAAAAACCAGATCATTTTTGAGGACGACATCCTCCTGGCTCCCGGAGTTCTCGTCATGGATCATAACCATGAGTACTCGAATACCGATCTTCCGATACACGCGCAGGGTACGACTGCGGGTGGGAGAATTACAATTGAACGGAACTGTTGGCTAGGTTACGGATCGGTGATTTTTTGCGGCAAGGGCGAGCTTCGCCTCGGACGCAACAGCGTGGTCGGGGCCAATAGTGTCGTGACTCAGAGTTTCCCCGCGTACAGCGTGGTCGCGGGAAATCCAGCGAAACTGGTAAAACGCTACGATCCCGATCTGCAGCGCTGGGTTTCAGTGAAAGAAGACATTCAAAACCATGATGCAGCCGCAACTACTGGCCGCCGCTGAAATTTCCAAGGCCACATCGATGGATTTGTCGAAATGTGTAGCTTGCGGGCACATCGGGGCGGAGCCTTTTCTTAAAGCCCCGGATCGTTTTCACGCTCGTCCGAAAATCTATTCCCTGGTGCAGTGTCCACAGTGTTCGCTCGTCTGGCTGGAGGATCCGCCCCCACTCGAGGACATGGGTGAACACTATGGCCCCGACTACGATGCGTTGATCGCCGAATCGGGCGAGACATCTCCGGAACATTGGCATCCCCGCCGCGACATGCTGCTCCAGCAAAAACAAGGCGGCGCGCTGCTCGACCTGGGGTGTAGTTCAGGGGCTTTTCTCTCGCTGATCAAGGGGCCGAAGTGGCAGCTCTACGGCATCGAAATATCCGAGGATTCGGCGACGCGGGCAAGATCGCGGACTGGAGCCGAGGTCTTTGTAGGCGACGTTCTAGCGGCGTCGTTCCCCGACGGCGAGTTCGACGCGGTCTCCTGCTTTCATGTGTTTGAACACATGTATATGCCACAGGCTGTGCTGGGGAGAGTTTGGCGATGGCTCAAGCCGGGTGGCGTGTTTGTGGCGGAGATGCCTAATATTCATTGCCAGGAGGCGCGTTTTTTCCAGTCGTATTGGTATCCCCTGGAGTTGCCGCGCCACCTGTATCACTTCTCGCCTGCCGCCTTCCGCGCCCTGGCTGCCAATTTTGGGTTCGAAGAAGTCCGGCTCACTACTATGCGGGCCCGCTTTGTCGACTACCACCTGCGTTACCTCGGCGACACCTTCTGGCGGAGTCTGGGGCGACCGCGTCGACCTATGATGCAGGACAGGCCGGGACTGGCTTGGCGGATGGTGCGTAAGATGCTGCGTCTAGGCGTCTATCCCGCCTTGTCATGGATCACGTCGAGCCGGGGCGACGCGTCAATGATGCAAGTGGTACTTCGCAAACCAGAGGCAGGTTGTAGCGCGCAATGAATCCCGACGCAGCCGCACAGCAGACACAGGCCTTTGCCTTCGGCGGGGGCGCGGCCACAACCGTATTGCATCCGGTCGTGCTGCTCATGATGATCGCTTCGCTGGTGCTGATGCAGGTGCTGCCCCGCAAGTATGTCATCGTTCCGTTCCTGTTGAGCGTGTTCTTCACCCCGCTGGGCCAGCAGCTCTATGTGGGCGGCGTCCACCTGCTGGTGATGCGAATCCTGATCCTCGGAGGATGGCTGCGGCTGCTGCGCATGAAGTTCTTGTCGGGGAAACGGTTGTATGTCAGCCCCTTCAACGCCATTGACCGTTTTTTCTTGTTGTGGGCGCTGTGCCATTCAGCTGCCGTGATCCTCTTGTGGTGGGACCGCGGGGCAGTCGTCAATCAAGTGGGGTTCATCTGGAACGCGGTCGGAGGCTACTTTTTAGTGCGTGCACTGATAACCAATCCAGAGGATATCCGGCGAGTCATCAAAGTGTTCGTGATCATCTCGGCCGTCATGGCTGTGGGTATGACCATCGAACAAGTCAAGCACCACAATTTCTTCGGCGACCTGGGCGGGGGGATAGACAGCGTTTCCTTCGTCCGCGATGGACGCATCCGTTCGCAAGGTGGATTTCAACATCCCATCCTTGCCGGGACGTTCGGCGCCGTTATGCTGCCGCTCTTCTACTGGCTGTGGTTCGGCGGCAAGTCGAAAGTCATGGCGCTGGTGGGGGTGGTTTCAGGCTTGGTGATGGTGGTAACGTCCGCTTCCAGCACGCCGTTTATGGCGATTGGGGCCGGTTTTCTGGCTTTGTCATTCTGGCCGCTGCGCGCGCACATGAGGCTCTTCCGCTGGGGTTTGGTCATGACACTAGTGGGCCTTCACCTCATTATGAAGGCGCCAGTATGGTTCTTGATCTCCCACGTCGATCTGATTGGCGCATCATCCGGATACCATCGTGCCATGCTGATAGATACTTTTCTGCGGCATTTCTCCGATTGGTGGCTGATGGGAACCAACAATACATTTACCTGGGGATGGGACATGTGGGACCTCAGCAACCAGTTCGTGAACGAGGGAGAGGTGGGCGGATTGGCAACCCTTGTACTTTTTATTTTAGTCATCGCTTGGAGCTTCGCCCGCTTGGGCAAGGCCCGCAAAGCTTCGCGTAACTCCCCGAATCGCCAATGGTTCCTGTGGTTTCTTGGTGCGGCTTTGTTTTCCAATATCGTCGCCTACTTCGGCATTAGCTACTTCGACCAGACCCAGATCGCATGGTATTCGCTGTTGGCGTTCGTCACGGCAGCCACGGTCGAAGCACTTCGACGGCCCGATGCACCCCCTCACGGAATTGCCGGGTCCCCAGAGTCTTCATTGTTGGCGGCCCCGGAACAGAATCTAACTAAGGTCAACGCGCAGCTAGCATGACCACGGTCAGCCATGCGATTATCCACCCACTTTCCGCTGTGCCCGTGACCGCTAGAGTTTCGACTGTCATCGTGGTGTGGAATGCGATGAAGTATGTCGTCGAGTGCCTGGAGTCGCTGGAGAACTGTTGCCGCGAATCGTGTACGGAAGTGATTGTGGTCGACAACGCGTCGACCGACGGCACGCCTGAGCTGATCGAGAAACGCTTTCCCTGGGTCAAGCTCATTCGCAATCGGGAGAACTTAGGGTTCGCCAAAGCCAACAACATCGGTATCGCCATGGCTACCGGAGAGTACCTGTCGCTGGTTAACTCGGATGTGAAATTTGTGCAGGACTGCTTCACTCCCATGGCCGCTTACATGGACGAACACCAGGATGTTGCCATGCTTGGTCCTCGCATGCTCGATGCCCAAGGCAACGTTGGCCGGTCGACCATGAGGTTCCCTACGCTGTGGAATTCGTTCTGCCGCGCGCTCGGGCTGGACTCAGTGTTCAAGCACTCGCGAGTTTTTGCCGGCCAGTTGATGTCAGACTTCAGCCATTCCGAAACGGTTGACACAAAGGTGCTCAACGGATGGTTCTGGATGGTACGGCGTACCGCGCTCGATCAGGTCGGCTTGCTTGATGAACGCTTCTTCATGTACGGGGAAGACATTGACTGGTGCTACCGCTTTCACCGCGCTGGACATCGCATTGTATTTTTTGCGGGAGCGGAAGCCATCCACTATGGCGGAGCCAGTTCGTCCAGCGCCCCAGTTCGGTTTTATGTCGAGATGCAGCGCGCCAACTGGCAATACTGGCGAAAGCATCGCGGATACTTGGCGCAATTCGGCTACCTGGTCTTTCTCGCGTTGCATCATGTGATTCGCGCCGTTGGATATTCCTTCGTTTACTTGTTCAGTCCGTCGCGCAGCGCCGAAAGCCGTGCGAAGATCCGCCGTAGCATCGCCTGCCTGAGATGGAACCGCAATGCCGGAAACTAGTTACGTTCTGGTGACAGCGGCATACAACGAAGACGCTTACATCGGCAAGGTGCTCGACTCGGTCGTTAAGCAAACCCTGCCACCTTTGCGTTGGGTGATCGCCAGCGACGCTTCTACCGATCGCACCGACGAAATCGTCAGTGAGTACGCGGCGAAGTATCCGTTCATCCAGTTATTGAGATTGGGTGCCGAGCACAAGCGCAATTTCGCAGCGCAAGTACATGCGATCGGGGCTGCCTACCCGGAACTACGCTCGCTTGATTACGCATTCGTGGGAAATCTGGATGCCGATGTCTCCTTCGAACCGTCCTACTTTGCGGAGTTGCTGAAACACTTTGAAGCCAATTCCAACCTGGGGCTGGCCGGCGGATTTATTTACGAGTCAGAAGATGGCGTCTTTCGCAGCCGCCGCACCAATGCTGTCCGCTCGGTGGCGCACGCGGTGCAGTTTTTTCGCCGCAGATGTTTCGATGACATTGGCGGCTATCAGCCACTCAAGTACGGCGGTTCGGATTGGTTTGCGGAAGTTTCCGCCCGCATGAAGGGATGGAAGGTGCATTCCGTGCCGGATCTTCACGTTCAGCATCATCGCCGCACTGGCAGCGCGGACAGCTGGCACCGGGACCGCATGCGCCAGGGGCGGATGGATTATGCGCTTGGCAGCCATCCACTTTTTGAACTGGTAAAGTGCGTGCGGCGCATTCCGGAATATCCCTGGCTGATTGGTGCACTTACCCGGCTCGCAACTTTTCTGTGGTGTTACTGCAGGCGAGAGTCGAGGCCGGTTTCTTCGGAGTTCATGCGTTTTCTCAGGAACGAACAGGTTGACCGGCTGCGCGCCATGCTACGGCCCTCAGGCATTGGCGGGACGGAGTAGTAGTGGCTGCAGTTTACGAATTCGATCCCATCGCAGACCCGCGTTGGAATGCCCTGGTTCATCGTCATCCGCGGGGTGGAGTTTTTCATAGTCCGCAGTGGTTGGCTGCATTAAAAGCCGCCTATGGCTACGAGCCTTTTGCCGTCACCTCGTCGCCGTCCGATTCACCTGAAATGGGCGACGGTATCGTTTTCTGCCGGATCAAGAGCTGGCTTACGGGATCGCGTCTGGTGTCCCTGCCGTTTTCCGATCATTGCGAGCCTCTGGTCGACGGTCAGGATCAGCTGAATTCTTTGCTCGCCTATGTTGAGCAGGTTTCGAGCGCCCAGAAGTTGAAATATGTGGAAGTCCGCCCGGTTTTCAGTCAGCCGGAGCCGGCTGGGTTCAGCGCCGGTGAGAGCTTCCACTTCCACCGGCTCGATCTGACGAACTCGCCTGAGGCCCTCTTTCGTAGTTTTCACAAAGACTGCATTCAGCGCAAAGTCCGCCGCGCCGAACGCGAATTGCTTGACTACGAAGAAGGGAACTCGGAAGAGTTTCTCCAGAAGTTCTACAAACTGCTGTTGCTGACCCGGCGCCGCCATCAACTACCGCCGCAGCCGATCTCGTGGTTCCGCAGCCTGATCGCGAATCTTGGCGACATTTTGAAGATTCGCATCGCCGCCAAAGATGGACGTCCGGTGGCTAGTATCCTCACGCTCTCCTACAAGAAAATCGTCGTCTATAAGTATGGATGCAGCGACGCCTCGGCCAACAATATGGGCGGCACGCCTTTTCTTTTCTGGAAGACCATCCAGGAAGCCAAAGAACAGGGGATGGTTGAGCTCGATATGGGCCGCTCGGACAGCGACAATCCAGGGCTCATTGCCTTCAAAGAACACTGGGGCGCCCAGCCTTCGACACTGGTATATTGGCGTTACCCAAAGCCGGCTGCTCAACGCCACAGCAGTTGGAAGACTCGGTTAGCCCGGCAGCTGGTTTCCGCCGTTCCCGATTCATCGCTGGTTGCGGCCGGTAAGTTGCTGTACCGGCACATCGGCTAGCTTGAGCAACGGTCACTCGTCATACGCGCTTCATCATCAGAAGAGTCAACTGGGAAATCCGGGTCTCATCACGTTTACATCCATAATCGTTTCCGGCAACTGAGGCAGAGTCGACTTCTCCCATGAAGGCATGCATGATTTCGTATTCGGTGTATGAGGCGGATGGCCGCGTCATGCGTTATGCCGAAGCCCTTGCCCAGCGCGGAGACTCCGTCGACGTAATCGCGCTCTCCCGGGGTGACCGCACCGGCAACGAAGTCATCAATGGGGTCAATGTTTTCCGCGTACAGAGCCGCGACCGCCGCGAGAAATCGAAATACGACTACCTTTTTCGCATTCTTTCGTTCTTTTTCCGCGCCATGTGGCTGGTCACCAAGCGCCACCGCCGCCAGCCATACGATCTGATTCACGTCCATTCAGTGCCGGATTTTCTCGTCTTCCTCGCCTGGATCCCGAAGCTCAAGGGCGCCAAGGTGGTCCTCGACATCCACGATGTGATGCCGGAGTTTTATGCCAGCAAATTTAATACTGGCGAAAACTCGATGGTTTTTAAGGTGCTCTTGTATCTGGAAAGGAAGTCGGCGGAGTTTGCCGATTATGTCATCGCCGCTAACCATATCTGGGAGGCTAAACTGCTTTCGCGCTCCGCAGTGAAAGGGAAGTGCACTGCGCTGTTGAATTTCCCCGATCGCAGCATGTTTCAGCGGAAAGGCCGTACCCGCGCCGACGGGGACGGTAAGTTTGTCATCCTCTATCCGGGAACTCTGAACTGGCACCAGGGTCTGGATATCGCGGTTCGCTCATTCGCCCAAATCAAAGACGCGGCGCCGAACTCGGAATTTCACATCTACGGGCAGGGCCCTACCCAGGAGTCATTGAAAGAGCTTGCCAAAGGCCTTGGTCTCAATGGCCGCGTCAAGTTTCAAGGGTCATGCCAGATCAAGGAAGTCGCGGGCATCATGGAGAATGCCGATCTCGGGGTCGTACCCAAGCGTAACGATCCTTTTGGAGACGAGGCCTTCAGCACCAAAATCCTGGAGTTCATGGCCATGGGCGTGCCAGTAATTGTCTCCGAGACCAAAATCGACCGCTACTATTTCAACGATTCATTAGTGAAATTTTTCAAAGCGGGAGATGACCAAAGTCTGGCGGCAGCCATGCTGAAAGTCATCCAGGACGCTGAACTAAGGAAATCCCTGGTACAAAACTCCTCTGTCTTTGTAGAGAACTATGACTGGCAGACCAATAAGGTAAAGTACTTTGAAATTGTCGACCAACTTTGTTTTCAAACCGCTAGCCAAAGTTAGTCACATCTTTTAAACTTATTGAAGTTATTCACACCTCCCCTGGCTATCCATTCGTGTTAGCCTGCAATTTTTCACGGCAGTTGGAGCCCTTTTCGGAATGAGCAGTCCGCTTACCGACTATTACCGGTGCCCGGAAAATCTCACGCACTTCAAAGTGCGGGGCGATTTGTCCCAAGATAGCGGCTATTTCCGGTTTGGCGCAGATGATGTCTGTTTTGGCCGCACGGCAGGGACGGCTCCGGCTTCGTCTGCTAAAGCTCAGCTCCACGATGTGATGTCGGACATCCGGTTTGAGCCGGGAGCCACGAGTCTGCCTTTTGATCCCACGCAAGTCGTCGACAGTCTTCGCCTCGAGCAGTATCGCGGATACTCCAGCAACAACGGCGCCGGCGTCGATTCTCTGGTGCGTTCGCTCTACTATTTCGTGAGGCCGCTGCTGCCGGTCTCAGTGCGTAAGCACCTGCAAAAAGCACGCCTCAATGGTTGGCGAGACTTGGCGTTTCCCCGGTGGCCGGTGGACCGCACCGTGGACAATGTTCTCGAGCGGCTTTTGCTGTTGTCGATGAAGGCCAACAAAGTTAGCCAGATGCCCTTCATCTGGTTCTGGCCCGATGGGGCGTCCGGTTGCTTCCTGATGACGCATGACGTCGAGACCATCGAGGGCCGTGACTTTACTTCGACCGTGATGGACATCAACGATTCCTTCGGAATTAAGGCTTCGTTCCAGGTTGTACCGGAGCGCCGCTATCCGGTTCCGGAGAGCTATCTCGACTCAATCCGCAAGCGCGGTCACGAACTTAACGTTCAGGATTTGAACCACGACGGCCATCTTTTCAGCGAACGAAAGCAGTTTCTTTCGAGGGCCGAAAAAATCAACGCGTACGGTAGGCAATACGGCGCCGAGGGATTCCGCTCCGCCGTTCTCTACCGCCGCCAAAGTTGGTTTGACGCGCTGCAATTTTCTTATGACATGTCGGTGCCGAACGTGGCGCACCTTGATCCGCAGCACGGCGGCTGCTGCACGGTGATGCCATATTTTGTGGGCGGCATTCTCGAATTGCCGGTCACCATGACCCAGGACTATTCGCTCTTCCACATTCTCAACGAGTATTCGTTGGACTTGTGGAAGCGGCAAATCGCCTTGGTCCTTGAAAAGCATGGTCTGGCCAACTTCATCATCCATCCTGACTACATCACACAGCCGCGCGAGCGAGCGGTTTATGAGGCGTTGCTGGGTTACATGGTGCGCCTGCGCAGTGAGCAGAACATATGGATTCCCGTGCCGCGCGAAGTGAACCGCTGGTGGCGCCAACGGGCGGAAATGCGGCTGGTGGAAGACTCGCACGGCTGGCACATCGAAGGTGAGGGAAGCGAGCGCGCCCACATCGCCTACGCCAGCGAGCAGGATGGGCATCTGGTTTACAACTTCGAACCTGCCGTAGTCGCCCGTCACGGCTAGTTTTTCCGCAATTCACTCCATGACAACCGAAACCTCAGTGACGCCCGGGATGCGGCACGCCTGCTTTGCGGGCTTAGTGTTGCTGGCGTCTGCGGTATGCTATCGCGCCTTACTGACCGTCGCTGGAGAATCGTTGACCGTGGATGCTTACGCGCCTTTCGCGTTTATTCCTCCGGTGAGTTTGGCTTTGATATACACGGAACGCCGGGAGATATTTTCTATTAACCGCTTCTGGCGCGTTGCCGTAGTGGGGTACGTTCTACTTTTTACGGCGCTGATTTGGGCGGGAAGTCTGTCGCTGTCTGTGCGGTTGTTCTCGGCCGCCTGCATCGCTGCTTTTGGAACTTGCTACGGAAGAGCTGCATCGAAGCGCGCCGCATTTCCCTTGGCCCTTTTGCTTGGCATGGCACCCATGCCGCAATTGTGGCTTGACCGTTCCATCGACTTCCTGCAGCGCGGATCGGCGATCGCCACCGGCTGGCTCTTCTCCATCGCCAATGTTCCCTTCAGCCGTCACGGATTGATTTTCTCGCTACCAAGGCTCGACATCGAAATCGCCAGGGAGTGTAGCGGCATTCGATCCAGCCTGATTCTCTTGATCTGCGGCCTGGTTATCGCCCATCTATTTCTCAAGGCGGGATGGACGAAAGGCCTGCTGGCTGCGGCGATTATCCCTGTTACCATTGCCAAGAACGGCCTGCGAATTTTCACCCTGGCGATGCTGGGAATGTATGTCGATCCATCGTTCCTGACTGGCAGACTGCATCGCGACGGCGGAGGGGTTTTCTTCGCGTTGGCCTTCGTCGCACTGTTGGGACTGATCAAAGTGCTGCGAAAAGTTGAGCGTATCCGGGTTCCCGCCAATAGCGCGGTTATCGTGGCTAATCCGGTTGCGTAGGTCCTGGAGGAATATCTGTCCGAAAGTCCCATCATAGTTACCGGAGGAGCCGGCTTTATCGGCTCCAACTTCATTCTGCAATGGCTTGCCGCGGAATCGTCTCCGGTCATCAATCTTGATCTTCTGACCTACGCGGGAAACCCCGCCAACCTGGAGTCGATCTCCGGCGACCCGCGCTACTCCTTCGCCCATGGTGACATCGGCGACACTGAGTTCGTTAAGGCGCTCATGCGTCAACACCAGCCGCGCGCCATTATTCACTTCGCGGCGGAGAGCCATGTTGACCGCTCCATCCACGGACCCGACGATTTCATCCGCACCAATGTCAACGGCACCTTCAATCTCTTGCAGGAAGCTCGGGCCTACTGGAGTTCGCTCGAAGGCGAAGAAAAAGGCCGGTTCAGGTTCGTCCAGATTTCGACCGATGAAGTTTACGGCTCCCTGAAACCCGAAGGCGCGGCTTTTACCGAATCCAACGCCTATGAGCCAAACAGCCCGTATTCCGCGTCGAAGGCTTCGGCCGATCACCTGGTTCGCGCCTTTCATCACACCTACGGTCTACCCACGCTGACCACGAATTGCTCCAACAACTACGGCCCTTTTCAGTTCCCAGAAAAGCTGATTCCATTGGTCATACTCCACGCCTGTTCCGGCAAGCCCATCCCGGTTTACGGGGACGGCAAGAATGTGCGCGACTGGCTGTACGTCTCCGATCATTGTGAGGCGATTCGCACCGTTCTCTCCCGCGGACGTGCTGGCGAAACCTACAACGTCGGTGGCAGCAACGAAAAAATCAATCTGGAAATCGTCGAGACCATTTGTGGCATTCTCGATCAATTGCGGCCGAACGATCCTGTGGTTCCTCACCGCAACTTGATCACTTATGTAAAAGATCGTCCCGGCCATGACCGCCGTTATGCGGTCAACGCGAGCAAAATTGAGCGCGAGCTGGGCTGGCGTCCACGCGAGACCTTCGAGACTGGAATCCGCAAAACCATCGAGTGGTACATGGCCAACGAAACTTGGACTCGTGACGTTACCACCGGCGCCTACCGGCAGTGGATTGCCACCCAATATTCCCTATAGAATCGCCAGACACCTCGCGAATGTCGACAAACTCTGAAGCGCGCTGCAAAGGAATCATCCTCGCTGGAGGATCGGGCACGCGGCTCTATCCCGTGACCCATGCGGTTTGCAAGAGCCTGCTGCCGATCTACGACAAGCCGATGATTTACTACCCGCTCTCCACCTTGATGCTGGCGGGTATTCGCGACATCTTGATTATCTCGACTCCCGACGACACCCCCAAGTTCGAGCATCTTCTTGGCGACGGCAAACAATGGGGGTTGAATTTCACCTACGTGGTTCAGCCCAAACCGCAGGGAATAGCCCAGGCATTCCTGGTCGGCGAAAAATTCATTGACGGTTCGAGTTGCGCGCTGGTGCTGGGCGACAACATCTTCTATGGCCATGATTTCGCCAAAGATGTCTCTGCCGCAGGCAAGAAATCAAAGGGCGCATGCGTCTTTGCCTATCCGGTAAACGATCCCGAGCGATATGGCGTGGTCGAGTTCGATAAAGACGGCAAAGCGCTCAGCCTGGAAGAAAAGCCAAAAAATCCCAAATCGCGATACGCGGTGACAGGAATTTATTTCTACGACAATCAGGTTGTGGAAATCGCCAAGGCGCTGAAGCCGTCGGCTCGTGGCGAACTCGAAATCACCGACGTCAACATGGAATACCTGCGCCGGGGCCAGCTTGACGTTACCGTTATGGGACGCGGCATGGCCTGGCTCGATACCGGGACCCATGAGGCCATGCTGGAAGCTTCGCTGTTCATCCAGACCATTGAAACCCGGCAGGGTTTGAAGATCGCGTGTCCTGAAGAAATCGCGTTTCGCTACGGATACATCACTGCTCCGCAGCTCGAAGCCATCGCATTCAGGATGAGCAACAACGGATACGGAAAATACCTCCAGCAGCTACTGAAGGAAAGAGTTTTTTAGGCCTATGCAGACTCAGATGGCAAGTTCATCCCTTCGTGTGGTCGAAACTGCATTGGCGGACGTTCTGGTTCTGGAACCGCGCGTATTCCGCGATGCGCGCGGCTTTTTCCTCGAGAGCTACAACGAAGCTGCGATGTCAGAAGTTGGCATTACGCAGCGGTTCGTGCAGGACAATCACTCGTCCTCAATTCGCAAAACGCTGCGCGGACTGCATTACCAGATCTGTCAACCGCAGGGGAAACTCATCCGCGTGATCACTGGAGAAATCTTCGATGTGGCCGTCGACCTCCGGCGCAGTTCGCCGACCTTCGGAAAATGGTTTGGAGTAGCTCTGAGCGGCGACAACTACCGTATGATCTGGATTCCCGAGGGCTTCGCGCACGGCTTCAGCGTGCAAAGCGATACTGCTCACGTGCTCTACAAGTCCACGGCGTTCTATGCGCCAGAGTGTGAACGCACTATCGCCTGGAACGATCCTGACCTGGCAATTGATTGGCAAGTGGCCGGGGAACCCATCATCTCCGGCAAAGATACAAAAGGCGCCTCTTTGCGAGACGCCGAAACCTTCGCATAGACCGGCGTTCTGTCGCCGTTACGGACTCGGAATCGCTGCAACCACTTCATCCGAGTACGCGCTCTCCACCCCTCCATCGATCGCCGTCGCGACGTAGAAGTACGTCGTTCCTGACTTCACATTGGAGTCGGCGTAGGCGGAGCCTTTTTGCGGAGCCCCGTTCAGCTTGGTGTAGGGTCCGCCGGAGTGCGTTCCCCGATAGACGTTGTAGCCGTCGACGCCCCCCACCAGGTTCCAACCCAGCGAGACGCTGTGCTGTGATGGCGTCGGGGTCGGGGGCGCGCCCGGCGCGGTCTGAGTCACGGTGCCCCCAGCGCCGCTGAAGGTCTGCGTGGTCGGCGAATTTGTAGCGTCGCTGACGAAAATGATCCCACCGCTTACGGCGCCAGCGCTTTCGGGAGCAAAACTCACACTGAAGTCGAGGCTGGTGTTGGCCGGGATGGTGACCGGGAAATCGATGCCGGTGATGGAGTATCCCTGGCCGTTCCAGCTTGCGGAAGAAATAGTCACATCGGAATCGCCGACGGAGAGCGTGCCCGTTAGGGTCTTGGTGGTACCAACAGTGACCGTGCCGAATGCCAACTTCGCCGGCGAAACCGCAAGTTGGTTTCCGGTGAGCGTGGTTCCACTCAGCGAGATGTCGCCGGATTGGGCTGTGCCGGCGACGTAAACAGAAAGCTGGCCATCCACACTTCCTGCTGTCTTAGGGGAAAACTTTACAGTAACGGTTGAACTTTGTCCGGGGTTCAGCGAGAACGCAGCAGTTGGGGCAACCACGGTGAAACCCGATCCAGTCACTACGATGTTTGTGACTGAGATCGCGCCTCCGCCTGCGGGCGAGGAGTTCGTCACGGTGATCGACGATTTCTTGCTGGCACCCATGGCAATAGCGCCGAAGTCCAGGCTGGAGGTGTTGAACACCAATCCGGACACGCTGGCGACCGCTGCTGTGCTGCTTTTAGGGGTGCCGCCGCAGGAAACGCTCAACAACATCGCGATCATAGTTAGGATCGCGGCGCAGCCATTGCGGCCATTTGCTTTTAACTTCCTCATCCGTCCTCATTTTCCGGTACGAAATCGAAGAGTTGTAGAGGCCGATTGACGGTGGCCTCAAAGCAAAGTGGCTTGATACTTCAGTAAGTTGAAGGGAATTCCTGCGCCGGTAAAGAACCTTCGGCCAACGGCGGTGAATTTCCGTACTTCTAATTCTTATTAATGTGAGGCGATTCTAACGTGACTTCCTGTGGAAGAGTAGTTACCGGTAGTACATGAGCCGTGGTGTACCGGCGTTTTTCCGGTTTTTGCGGGCGGCTACGGGGTTTTGACCCTCTAACTTGGAAGAATGAAGTCGTTGGCCGAGGTTTCACCGCGGCCAACGAGAAATGACCAATAACCAACGAGCAATGACGAACGACTAATTCGGCACGGCAGCCGAAACTTCCTTCGAATATCCGCTCTCGGTTCCAGTGTCATCCAGCGAAGTGACCACGTAGAAATAGGTCTTGCCGCTCGCCACGCTATCGTCGGTGTAGGCATTTCCCGTGTCGGGCGAGACGTTCACTTTGGCATATGGACCGCCTGAGGCCGCTCCGCGATAGACGTTATAGGCCGTGGCGGTCGTGTTATCCGTCCAGGAAAGGCTGACCGTGTGATCAGCGGCGGCGGGAGCGGGGGCGGCTCCGGTTCCACTGACTGTCTGGGACGCTACTGAACCGGCCCCGTTTGTGGTGAAAGCCAGACTGGCGCTGGCCGTACCCGAGGTTTTCGGAGCGAACTTCACGGTGAAGGAGATGTTTTGTCCCGCGCTGAGCGTGAGGGGCAGAGTCAGCCCGCTGATGGTGAACTCAGAGTTCGTCGTAGTCACCGATGAGATCACCGCCGAAGATCCAGTGGCGGTCAGCGAAGCGGCCTTGGTCAAGCTCGACCCCACAACTACGCTACCAAAGGTCAAATTCGAGGGTAGGGCAGAAATAGACCCTGCGCCCGTTCCGCTTCCCACTACCGGGATATTCAATGCGCGGCCGTAACGCCCCCATGCCACCGCTAAAGTTCCGCTGTAGGCCGAACCGGATGTCGGCGCGAAAATCACCTCCAGAGTGACGCTTTCTCCGGAATTCAGGGTCAACGGAAACGACGGTCCGCTCAGCTCGAATCCGCTCTCCGAGAGACTTGCCGACGAGATAGTCACCGGATAGGTGCCTCTGTTCGTCAACACTTCGGGCTTCGTCGTTTTGCTTCCGACGGCCAGGCCGCCGAAATTGACGCGCCAGTCGCTAGGCGAAAGCGATGAGCGGCCGCGATATCCAAAACTGAATTGGGAGGTGAGAAGCAGTCCGAGAAAGACTGCGGCGAACACACTTAGCCGGGTGGGGGTACTTTGGGGGAAGGGCATACCCCGATTGTCAAAATATTGCGGTTAAGCAGTAGGTCTCGTTGGGGCAGTTTCTTGCTCACGGGTTTATGACCCTCAGAGAGGCCCACTCAGAAGTGCATGGATCACGGCTTGAAGTGATAAAGCAAGATTCCATAGCCCACGCCGGCGGGATCGCTGGTGCGGGCGGTCTGAAATGCCATGAATTTGCCGTCGGTCGAGAGCACTGGGTTCGAAGCTTTGCCGCCTTCGTAGTCGTTGAAGTGCGTCAGGCGCGTGAAGTCCTTGCCGGTGCCGTCGAGTCGCAGTTTCCAGATATCGATATTGCCCGCGCCGCGCTTCCCACCTAGTTGTTCACATTGACGATCCCCTTCCACTGCGGTGTAAAGACCGTCGGAAAAAATTCCTTCTACTTCGTTGTAGCTTCCGGAAGCTTTGGAGAAATTTGTCACTGCTCCTGTTTTCAAGTCGATGCCCATCACTGACGCCAAGCCTTCGGGTTCGTAGCAGGTAAAGGTCATCTTGTTGTCGCCATCGTAGAAATCCTGCGCCTCAAGTACGCAGCTGCGGTCTTTGCTCTCGTAGACAGTTTTCTTGTTCACGATCTTGGCGACGCCGCTGGCGAGATCTATCTCAGCCACGACCAGGCGGCTGGCGCCTTCGGCCAGGTCTGAAGCCTGGGCCGAGGTCTGTGCGAAAGCAATCTTCATGCTCTGCTTCGAAATCGTTGCGCCCTCGTTCATCCTCTGGTCGAGCTTTACCGGTTTTGAACCCGGCTGTTTGGACATGAACCACAGCTCGTTGTCGCGCTCCCGGCTGATATGGGTATTTTCGAAGTGGTCGGGGCCGATCAGAATATAGTCGCCGGTCACCATGTGCATGACCCGTAGAAACGCCGTTGCCGGGACGTTGCAGGTCAGGCAGCGAATGACGCGAGTCTTGAGGTCGATCACCATAGCGTCGCCGAAACTCTTGGTCATGAACGCCACCCGCTGATTGTCGGGAGAAATATCCGCGCGCTCGCCGAAGTGCGTCAGCACCTCGATGTTGGGTGGAAGATGGTCGAGAGGGTTCTCAGGGCCGCGGGATGTAAGAGGAAGAAACAGCGCAAGCAGCACGATCAGGCTTCGCATGCGCGGAATATTAGCAGACTGACGCCAGCCCGTGGCCGCCGCGTTCTATGCGCTACGGCGTCGGTACAGTCGCCTTCACTTCGTTCGAGAAGTCGCTCTCGGTCCCACTGCCATCTACCGACGTGGTTACGTAGAAATATGACGTTCCTGCCTGCACCGATGTGTCGTTGAAAGAAGTCGACCCGGTTGTTGATGCGGTGAGTTTTGCATATGGGCCGCCGGTCTTGGTTCCGCGATAAACGAAATACCCCGTGGCGGAACCATCCCAGCTCAAGTCAACCGAGTGCTGCAGCGCAGCGCCACCCGTTCCAACCAGAGCCTGCGTGACGGTTGCGGTCGAAGTGTTGGTCGCCAGCGAGAGACTCCCTGAGGCATTGCCTGTCGACTGCGGCGTAAAAATCAATGACAACGTAACGCTCTGTCCTGCCGCGAGAGTAAGCGGGAATGAGGTTCCGCCCAAAGTAAATTCCGGATCGCTCAATTCTCCCGACGAAATCGTCACGCTCGCGTTCGAAGCCGTGAGTGTTGTGAGCAACGATTTGTTGCTTCCCATGGGCACGCTTCCGAATCCTTGACTGGCAGGAGTAACCAAAAGCTGCCCAGCCGCCGCTCCGCTGCCTGACAGCGAAATCGCGGGCACAATGTTCGAAGCGTCGGACACCAAAGAAAGCGTGCCGGAAGTGTTCGCCGTGGCACCCGGCGCAAACACCACCAGGAAAGTAAAACTCTCGCCCGCCTCGATTTTTAACGGCAGATAAATACCTTCCAGGCTGAATCCCACGCCGGTGAGGTTGGCCTGAGAAATAGTAACGGCGGACCCGCCGGTATTCCTGACGAGTTCCGGCTGAGACTTGGTATTGCCCACCGGAACGCTTCCGAAACTCAAACTGCTCGCGCTTGCGTTGAGCACGCCCGGATTCGGAGCGGCAACGGCAGTGGCAGAGAGGGAGGCTGCCAGGACGGGGTTACTGGCATCGCTGCTGATAACCAGACTGCCGCTGCTTACTCCGGCCGAAGAAGGAGCGTAGGTCACATTGAAGTTTGCACTTTGCCCAGAGCCGAGCGAGAGGGGAAGTGAAAGCCCGGCGATGCTGAATCCCGAGCCGCTGATGTTGGCCTGGGTGATGGTGAGCGGCGATGCACCGGTGTTGGTGAGTGTCTCTGGCTCAGTCTTTGTGGTTCCGACTTGCACATTGCCGAAAGCCAGGGTCGATAAGCTTTGCGCCAGCACCGCGAGAGAAGGTGCCGCCGTAGCTGCGCCGGTCAAAGCAATGCCGACCGTCGGATTCGAAGCCGTGCTCACCAAGCTGATCGCCCCAGTGTTGTTGCCGGCGGCAGTCGGAGCATAGGTAACGGTGAGCGATGCGCTCTGTCCTGGATTCAAAGTGGTTGGCAAAGATAACCCGCCAATGGTGAATGCCGTGCCGCTCAAGGCGGCGCGCGAAAGGGTGATCGCCGTGTCGCCGGTATTGGTCAGGATTTCCGGTTGCGTCTTGCTCTTTCCCACCTGCACGCTGCCGAAGTTCAGGCTGGATAGGCTCGAGGTAAGCACCCCAGGAGCAGGCGCTGCGGTTGCTGTGCCGGAAAGCGTGACCGACAAGTTCGCGTTCGACGCATCGCTTACGAAACTGACATTGCCACTGCTGGTCCCGGCAGCCGTCGGCGTGTAAGAAACCGTGAAAGCGGTGCTTTGTCCCGGAGTCAATTTCACCGGCAGCATCAGGCCTGTTCCCTTGAACGAGCCGCCGCTGACGTTAGCCTGCGAAATGGTGACCGCTGAGCTGCCGGAGTTGGTCAAAATCCCCGACTGCGTTTTGGTCGCGCCTACTTGAATACTGCCAAAGAGCAGGCTGGCCAGGTTTGCGCTAAGAGTGCCGCTGGCCGGAACTGGCGAATTGCCGGAAAGAGAGACCAGCGTGACGGGGTTCGCGCCGTCGGTGACGATGGTGAGACTTCCGCTCTGATTACCCGCTGCCGACGGAGAAAACAGCACGCTGATGTTGGCGCTCTGTCCCGCCTGCAAGGTCATCGGTACATTCATCCCGCTGATACGGAAGCCGGCGCCGGCGACTGTCGCTTGCGAAATCTGCAACGCGGTTGATCCTGAGTTGGATAGAGCGACGGTTTTCGTCATGCTGCTGCCGACTTGTGCGGTGCCGAAACTCAAGTTCGCTGGAGATACCGCCAACTGGGCTTGAGCATCGCAGGTTCCAGACAAGGGAATCGTAGAACTCGATTCGGAAGCTCCGTGATGGCGAACTCGAGAACTCGCGCTTCGGCTCGAAGCCGTCAACGACGAACTGCTGCTTACCGAAAGTGATGCGCTGATCGTTCCAGTCGAGGTGGGCGCAAAAGTCACATTGAATACCGCGCTCTGCGATGGAGCAAGCACCAAAGGCAGAGAAGGCCCGGTGACCTGAAACGCAGGATTGCTCACTGCCGCCTGTGTGACCGTAATGTTGGTGGAACCCGAATTAGTAAAGGTCTCTCTCCGGGTCTGGGTCTTTCCTTTAAGAACTCTTCCGAAGCTCACGCTGGCGGGTGAGGCGCTGAACTTGCCGGCGAGAATTGCCTCGCCTTTGAGCGCGATGGTGGTCGACTGGTTGGCCGCGCCAATTGCGACGACCGCGGAAGGCGATCCGGCCGATTGCGGTGTGAAGCGCACGACAATCTCCGTGCTGCCACCTGGCCGAATGGACAATGGAAAACTTGGCCGCACGATGCTGAATTCCGGATTGGTGACGTTGGCGCTCACGATCGTGACCGCAACCGTTCCGCGATTCGAAATCGTCCCCGACTCGTAGCCGCTGTTGCCGACCACGACCGTG
>DATBAT010000324.1:0-27410 GCA_036271375.1 Terriglobales bacterium | reverse complement strand
TCGGCGGCATGGTAGGCAACAACTCCTGCGGCGTGCATTCGGTGATGGCGGGGAAAACCGACGACAACATCGAAGAGCTGGAAATTCTGACCTACGACGGCGTGCGCATGCGCGTCGGGCCGACGAGCGAAGAGCAGTTGGCCAGGATCATTCAGGAAGGCGGACGCCGAGGCTCCATCTATACCGGACTCAAGATGCTGCGTGACCGCTACGCGAGCCTGGTTCGCGAGCGCTTTCCCGATATTCCCCGCCGCGTTTCCGGTTACAACCTGAACTACCTGCTGCCGGAAAACGGATTCAATGTCGCCAAGGCGCTGGTTGGATCGGAAGGGACATGCGTCACCGTCCTCGACGCGACGTGCCGTTTGGTGGAGAGCCCGCAGGAGCGCGTGCTGCTGGCCATCGGCTATCCCGACATCTATCAATGCGCCGACCATGTTCCGGAAATCATGTCGTACGGGCCCATCGGACTCGAAGGCTTCGACGACTGGCTGGTGAAATTTTCACGCATCAAAAACGTGAACACCAAAGGCCTCGCGTTGTTGCCTGCCGGCGGAGGCTGGCTGCTGGCCGAATTCGGAGCTCACACAGCCGCCGAAGCAGAACGTCAGGCCATGCGGGTGATGGCCGCGTTAGCAGATTCGCCCAACCCGCCGCATACCCGTCTGTTCACCGACAAAGGCGAAGCCCACGAAGTCTGGCGAGTGCGTGAATCGGGGCTCGGAGTGGTCTCGCACGTTCCCGGAGAGCCCTTCGCCTGGGAAGGCTGGGAAGACTCGGCGGTCGCTCCTGAAAAGCTTGGCGGATATCTGCGCGACCTCACCAAGTTGATGACCCGCCACGGATACCGTGGCATTTATTACGGCCACTTCGGCCATGCCTGCGTACACGTGCGCATCAACTTCGATTTCGCCACGGCGGAGGGAATTCGTATTTTCCGCGGATTCATCGAGGAAGCCGCCGATCTTGTTGTGAGTTATGGTGGGTCGTTCTCCGGCGAACACGGCGACGGGCAATCGCGCGCCGAATTCTGGCCGAAGATGTTTGGTCCGGAACTGATGCAGGCCTTCCGCGAATTTAAAGATTTGTGGGACCCGGACTGGAAGATGAATCCGGGGAAGCTGCTTGAGCCTTACAAGATCGACGAAAACCTCAGGCTGGGCGCGGGATATAAGCCGTGGCAGCCGGAGACGCACTTCAAGTTTCCTGACGACGAAGGCAGTTTATCGCACGCCGCCATGCGCTGCGTCGGCGTGGGCAAGTGCCGCAATTACGAAGATGGAGTGATGTGTCCCAGCTTTCGCGCCACGCGCGAGGAAGAGCATTCCACCCGGGGCCGTGCGCACTTGCTATGGGAGATGACCAAGGGCGACGTAATCAAAGACGGCTGGCGCAACGAGGACGTCAAGGCGTCGCTCGATCTGTGCCTCGCCTGCAAGGGTTGCAAGAGCGACTGCCCGGTGGGCGTCGACGTCGCGACCTACAAAGCCGAATTTCTTTCGCACTACTATGAGGGAAAGATACGTCCGCGTAGCGCCTATGCGTTTGCGCACATTGATCTCTGGGCGCGGCTTGGGTCGCTGGTTCCTGGCCTGGTGAATATGACGACGCAATTGCCCGGCTTGAAGACTTTGGCGAAGTGGGCGGCCGGCATGCCGCAACAGCGCGCGGTTCCCAAATTCGCCAGCCAGACTTTCCGGAGTTGGTTCGGTAAGCGTGGCAACAAGAAGAGCGGCACGCAAGTTCTTCTCTGGCCAGACACCTTCAACAACTACTTTCTGCCCGAGGCCGCGCAGGCCGCTGTAGAAGTGCTGGAAGCCGCTGGATTTTCAGTCACGCTGCCGCGGTCGGTCCTGTGCTGCGGACGTCCCCTTTACGACTGGGGTTTCCTCGATCGCGCCAAGCGTTTGCTGCGGAAAACTCTAGACGCACTGGCAACGGAAATTGAAGCCGGTATTCCAATCGTGGTTTTGGAGCCGAGTTGCGCTGCCGTCTTCCGTGACGAGCTTAGGAGCCTGTTCCCCGACGACGCCCGCGCCCGCAAGCTGGCGCAGCAGACCTTCCTGCTCAGTGAGTTCCTGGAAAAGAAGGCACCCGGCTTTCATCCGCCGCCTTTGGCCAAGAAAGCCCTGCTCCATGGCCACTGCCACCACAAATCGATCATGAAGATGACCGACGAAGAGTCCGTACTGCGAAAATTGGGGCTCGACGTCCACTCCCCCGCCGCCGGATGCTGCGGTATGGCAGGTGCGTTTGGCTTCGAACACGACAAGTACGACATTTCAGTCGCCATCGGCGAACTGGAACTGCTTCCCGCCGTCCGCGCCGCCTCGCGGGACACCCTGATCGTGGCTGATGGCTTCAGTTGCCGCGAGCAAATCAGCCAATGCACCGACCGCCGGGCGCTACATCTGGCTGAAGTCCTGCGTATGGCGCTGGTGCAAAATCGTTAGTTTTCGATTTTTAACATATTGATACCAAGGTAGTTATCAGACCCGTCGCCTTCCCGCTGCCTTTCTGGGACAATGGTCTTAGGTACTCGCCATGGCTTGGGACACCCTAGACCCTCTAACTTCCAGCTCCACCGACCTGAATCTGGCGCTCTCGACCCCGGTGCTACAGGGATCGGTTCTGGTGCTGATCCAGTTCGACGTTTGCGAAGAGATCCATCTCGACAAGCTGCGGCAGATTTTTGGCGCGCGTCAGGAGCAGCCGGCCTTTAAGCATCCGACGCCGGGTTATGTAAGGTATCAACGTCCGCCGGTCGTCGAGCCGATCGAGCCGCTGGTGCTTGAGAGCGGCGAAATTCTGCAAGGCGAGATCAAGTACTACGACTATGGCGTCCTGAGCGTAATTTTCGTGCTGCCGTTTTCCGGCGACTGGGACAAGCTGATCCGCCTCAGCAGCCGCTGGGCGTCGGACGTCGACTTCGAACGGCACGCTTCGCGCATCGCTCATCAGAAGCTGGAACGGGCCACGCCTGCCTTGGTGAAACCCTACGGCGAGTGGTTGAGCGAAGACTATTTCATCTTCCACGTGAAAGAGATCGAGTCGTCGCCCTCAGCGCCGGAGCTGGTGGCGTCGCAGGGAGCGCGTATCGCGCAAGTAGTCCGCGGCGAGACCATCACGCTTTCCGACGGCGAGCGGGACGAAATCCTGCAGTCGAGGATTTCTTATTACCAAACCGACCTGGCCGTGATCGGCTGGAACTCGGCGTTTATTTACGACACCACCGCCGGCGCGGAAACAGCTATCGAACTTCTGGAATACGCGAACTCGCAGCTTTTGGAATTCCGCCACTACGACGAGTTGCTGACCGAAGAACTCGAAGGTGTTTACGACTTTCTCGACAAAGGCACGAGCCTGTGGGGCCGCTGGCAATTGGCGCAGGCGGCAAGCAAGCTGCATACCGTTTTGCTCGATGTGATTGAGTTGACCGAGCATGCCGATAACGCCATCAAGTTTTTGAGCGACATGTTCTCGGCGCGTCTTTACAAGCTGGCCGCGGCCAAGGTCGGCGTGCCCGACTACAAAGACCTGGTCACGCAAAAACTCAGCACGGCTGAAGAGCTTTACCGCTTCATGGTCGACCAGTTCAACCAGAGCCGCGCCTTCGTGCTCGAGTTGATGGTGGTTATCATTCTGATCATCGAGTTGGTCTACGTGTTCCACGGCAAATAGGAGAAAGCATGCGCGGGCTTAAGGACAAGCGTGTCCTTATCACGGGCGGAGCCAGCGGAATCGGTGCGGCCACCGCATTTCGCTTCCTGGAAGAGGGAGCGGCGGTTTGTGTGCTTGATCGCGACGGCGAGGCTTGCAAGCAAGTTAAACAAGATTTGTCACAGCTCGCGGGAACTGTGATCGCAGATGTCTCCGATTTATCCCAGGTAGAAAGCGCCTTCAAGGAAGCCGTCCGGCTAATGGGCGCGGTCGATGTGCTGATCAATAACGCCGGCATCAGCATTCGCCATGCGTTTCTCGATATCACACCCGAAGAGTGGGCCAAGGTCCTCGCGGTAAATCTCACTGGAGTTTTTTACGTCGCGCAAACTGCTGCTAAACACATGATGGAGCGTGGCAGTGGAGTAATTTTGCAGACGGCATCGACCAACGGCGTGATGGGGTATCCGTATTACGCAGACTACAACGCCACTAAAGCCGGCGTGATCGAGCTCACCAAGTCGATGGCGCTCGAACTCGCGCCGAAAATTCGAGTTTGCGCGGTGGCCCCCGGTTACGTGCTGACACCCATGCAGCGGGCTGAGTATTCGGATGAAATGCTGGAAGAAGTAAATCGCAAAATTCCGCTACGTCGTCACGCACAACCCGAAGAAATTGCCGCCCTGTTTGCTTTCCTTGCCTCAGACGACGCCGCCTACATGAGCGGACACGTCTACACCGTCGACGGCGCGGAAACCGCCGGCGGCCTCGCCAGCCGCTAGAATCCCGTTTACGATAGTGCTGTGCCCAGTTTTTACGTGCAAAATTTCGGATGCCGCGCCACCCAGGCCGACGGCGCTGCCATCGAACGTCAGTTCGAGGAGCAGGGCCTGGCTCGCGCTGGTTCGTCCGAAGATGCGCAAGTGGTGGTGCTCAACACCTGCACGGTAACGGCTTCGGCTGATCAGGACGCACGCGCCGCCATTCGCCGCATTCATCGCCACAACCCAGATTGCCAAATCGTGGTAACGGGATGCTACGCGCAACGTGCTCCTGCAGAAATCGCCGCGCTGCCGGGAGTAAGCCAGGTGATCGGCAACTCGCACAAACATAGGCTGGCAGAAATAGCGCGGCCAAACTTCGTCTCGTTGTCGGCACTCGAAACCGGAAACTCGAAACTTGAAACGAACATTTTTGTTTCCGACATCTTTGCGCACACCGAACTCTTAGCAGCACCTGTCTTCGAGGCAGCCAATCAACGGACTCGACCGAATCTGAAAGTGCAGGACGGGTGTGACAACCGCTGCTCGTTTTGCGTGATCCCATCGGTAAGAGGGCAGAGCCGGTCACTGCCGATGGCCGAGATTCTCCGCGAAGTGAACGCGCTGGTCGCTGCGGGATATCGCGAAGTCGTGATTTCCGGTATCAACCTGGGCCGTTGGGGCCGCGACTTCCATCCGCAGCAGCGCTTCGAAGATATTGTGCGGACCATTCTGCGCGAAACCGATCTGGAAAAACTGCGCGTAAGCTCTGTCGAACCCATGGACTGGAGCGGCGAATTGATCGATTTATTCGCCGGAAACAAACGCATTGCGCGCCACGCGCATGTGCCGATGCAATCCGGAAGCGACGCGGTGCTGCGCCGCATGCACCGAAAATATCGCCCATGGCACTATCGCGAGAAGATTGAAAACATTCGCGCCGCTATACCCGAGGCGGCAATCGGCGCCGATGTCATGACCGGATTCCCCGGCGAGACGGATGCCGAATTCGAACAGACGCGACGCATGGTGGAAGACCTGCCATTCACTTACCTTCACGTCTTCACCTATTCGGCGCGGCCCGGGACGCCCGCGGCCGAGATGCGGAACCAGGTGCCAGTAGGCATAGCGCGCGAACGCAATCGCATCTTGCGCGATCTTTCCGAGCAAAAGAAGCTGGCTTTCATGGGATCATTCGTGGGGAAAGCGTTGGACGCGATCACGCTGCACAAAGCGGGCGGAAACCATACTGAAGCGTTGACCGACAATTATTTGAAGCTGAGACTAGAAGGTGCGTACGCACCCAATCGATGGATGGCTTCAACGATTCAAAAAGTCGAAGATGGATATTTGGTGGGAAGCCGCGTGTAAATCCGGTCCCGGATTATTGCTTTGGAGGCAGCGAGTAAAGCTGCAAATTGTCCATCGGGAAATGTTTGACATTATCAGTCATCAATACGCAGGACCGTTCGATAGCGACTGCCGCGATGGTGCTGTCGGAAAGGGCAAGGGCTATTCCTTTGCGCGCCCAGCTATTTTTTAAGGTTCCCGCCAGGCGACCCGTAGCTCCGGTTATCTCAAAGCAATGGAAACCACCGAGCAAAGCTTCAGTTCTTGCTTCCTGATGTGACCGCATTCCGGCAAACAACTCGGTAATATTGATTGGACATACTGCCAGAACGTGGCCGTTTCTGGCCAGTTGTGCAAGCAACTCCCGTCGGCCATATCTCAATCGCAGAACGTCGATGAGTACGGAGGTATCGATGAGTATTTGCACTAGCCAACTCTTGCTCGTTTCCTGGATCGCACTCTTCTGGCTGGCGATTTCGAAGAGTATCCGCGGGCCGCATCACTTTCCTGCCGCATATTGTTGACCCACACGTCTGCGCCGTCGGTCAACTCGGGATGGTCTTTATCAGCCCAGATGACTTCTTTGCTCTCCAAGAATTTCAACAGCTTTTGCCGGCGGACTTCGGCGCGAGCCGTTTCCACGAGGAATGAACTTCGGCCGCGAGGCCCAACAAGAGCATCGATTTCTCGCAACAAGTCTTCTGGAAGAAGAATGTGGGCCCGATGTGTGCTCATAGTATGTGCCTAACGAGTGTGCTTGGTACTACAGCGAAATGTCAAGGCAAAATCACGAGGGAGAGTGCCCGAGTGGCTTGGATACGCAAAGCTCAAACCGCTAGGGTAGCAGGAGAACTTCAGGCAGGAGCCGCTAGTTGTTGGCCGTGATATTCGAAGACTTGGGAAAGTGCAGCGACACGGCATCTTCGCCCAGGAAGCTTACCGTGACATTGGTTTCCGCTTCCACTGGCTCGCCGTTTATGACGTGCTGGCTGTAGTGCCACAACTTGATCGCCTGCGTCGCCGCTTGCGCCAGGAGTTGCTGCCCGCTACGCAACTGAATCTGCTTTACGCGTCCATCGGTGGCGATTACTACTTTCAAATCGACTTTGCCTTTTGCCATTGCGTCAGGCGCTACCGGGTACGCTACGTGTCCCTGCGGCGCTTCCGCTACCTTCAATCTCGAATCGACTTCGGTCGCTCGTGCTACCAAGGGAAGAATCCTGCGCGGCGCTGGAGTCATGGCCGCTAACTCTTCGGCGGTCGGAACTTTCGGGGTCGGAGCGTTAATCTCAGCCACGTCCGAAGTTGCCAGATATTTATGCTGCATGAACAATCCGACAGAACTCATCACGAGAAACGCCGCCGCGATCGCCACCCAGCGGACCTGCACATGTGGAGGCGCAATCGGCGCCATATGTCGCACGGAAGCCGCTGCCGGAAGTTCGGGCGCTTGTTCTTCCACTACCGGCGCCTGTTCCCAGTCGACTTCGTTACCGTCTTCGTGATGGGTAGCCTGGAGCGCCTCTGCGTCTTGCGGCAAATCCACGTCCCAAATTTTCTTGCCGAATTCGAGCGTCTCAAAGCCGGCCTGAATCTCGTTCGGTCCAAGTTGCTTAGTCCAGATCACGCGCACGTGCGTCTTCTTTTGCCCGCGCTGCAAGGTCAGAGTCTGCCCAATTTCCACCGGAGTGCGCAAGCCGCCAAGCCGTCCGCCAATCGGACTGATATCCAGCGTATGCGCCAGATGCAATTGTGCGACGTCGGCATGCTCCTGCTCTTCTAACCAGACACGGCAGGGCAGTACCATCTTGGTGCGTTGAAAGCGTTGTACTCCATCGGGCATAAAGGCAGGGTAATGCTGACTATGGTTCAGAACCAAGTTACGGAAGTTTTACGGCGCTCCCTGAATGGGGGTTGGAAAAGGCTGTCTGTAATGGGAACCTTGGGTTCCTCTCAACCGAGGAGTGTCAACAAAGAGGAGCTCTCGGCAATACTGTTGAAGACGTTCGCTGAGTAGTCCTTCGAAAACGAGGTGACTTCGCTCCGCTCGTCACATCTCGGCTCAGGATGACAATTTGTTTTTTCTTTACCGCAGATTCATCACTAACAGCTTCGGCTCAGTCATCTCTTCGATTGCATACCGCAGGCCCTCCCGGCCGAGCCCCGAATCTTTTATCCCGCCATAAGGCATGTGATCGATGCGGAACGTCGGCACGTCGCCGGCAACCACTGCGCCGACTTCCAACTCGTCGTAGGCGTTGAACAGCAACTTTGCATCGCGAGTGAAGATGCCCGCTTGCAGGCCATAGGCAGACTGATTCAATTGCCGCAGCCCATCTTCGAAGGTGTCGTAGGATTCCACGGTCACTACCGGAGCGAAAACTTCCAGACAATTTACTTTCATGTCCGGACGTGTGCCCGTAAGTACAGTCGGCTCCATCACCGAGCCCTTTCTTCTTCCGCCGCAGAGTAAGCGCGCGCCGCCGCGAATCGCTTCCTGGACCCAGTCGGTAGCGCGGACGGCATCGCTTTCGCGGATGAGGGGACCCACATCCGTTGTTTCTTCCATTGGGTCGCCGGTTGTAAGTTTCTTCACTCCCGCCAGCAGCAGATCGACGAATTCTCCGAATACCGTGCGCTCGACGAGAATCCGCTGCACGGAGATGCAAGTCTGGCCGGCGTATCCGAAGCTTCCCGCCACGCAACGGTCGGCGGCGTAAGCCAGATCGGCATCGCCGTGGACTAGCACGCCGGCATTTCCGCCTAACTCCAGCAGAACTTTTTTCTTTCCGGCATTTTTCTTGATCTGCCAACCAACGGGTGCACTACCGGTGAAGCTGATCATCTTGAGGCGCTCGTCGGTGACCAGCAATCCCGCATCTTCATTGGACAGGGGCAGCACGTTAAAGCCACCGTCGGGCCATCCCGCCTGCTGTATGGTTTCCGCCAGCAGCATCGCGGTCAGCGGAGTCTGCGGAGCAGGCTTCAAAATAATCGGACATCCTGAGGCAATCGCCGGGGCAACTTTGTGCGCAACCAGATTCAAGGGAAAGTTAAATGGAGTGATCCCCGCGATCGGCCCAATCGGGAAGCGCCGAACAATTCCCCAGCGCCCGGCGGTCGACTGCTGCCAATCCAGCGGAATGTACTCGCCGTAGATGCGCGTGCTCTCTTCCGCTGCGACCGTAAAAGTAAAAATTGACCGCTCGACTTCGGTGCGCGCCGCCTTGATCGGCTTGCCCGATTCCTGCGCCATGGTACGGGCGAATTCTTCGCGGCGCTGTCCGATGCTCTCGGCTACCCGGCGCAACACCCGCTGCCGCTCGAATGCCGGCAACCGTCGTGTAGTCCCGAATGCCTTGACTGCTGCGGCAATTGCGGCTTCCGCGTGTTCTCGACGTCCCTGATAAATCTGCGAAATAACGCTTCCGTCATACGGCGAACGTACTTCGACAACGTCGCCTTCTTCCACCCACTTGCCATCGAGGAAGAAGCCTTGCGTGCTGACTGGAGTCGCTGTCATTTGGGCCATGGGAAGAGACCTCGCGGAGAGATGACTGGTTGATTATAGAACCTGCGCAACCCCTCGCGGCGTCAAGATTTGTCGTGCTGTCACTTTAGTTCCACATTGAACCGTTGAAGCTATCGGGCCCTCGAGATTCTTCGAGATAATAGAAACTTGGAAACCATTTTCCAACTCGCCGACGCGTTGAAGAAGCGTTCGACCTCTCCGGTCGAGTTAACCAAGCAATGCCTGGATCGTATTGACCGCCTCAATCCCAAGCTGAATGCTTTTATCACTGTGACCGCCGAATCGGCCATGGCGCAAGCCCGCAAGGTGGAGGAGGAAATCTTTCGCGGCGAATGGCGCGGTCTGCTGCACGGCATTCCCCTCGGACTGAAAGACATTATCGATACCGCCGGAGTTAAAACTACAGCCGCCAGCGAAACTTTCAAAGACCGCGTACCTACTGAAGATGCCGAAGTGGTAAAGCGCCTGAAAGCCGCGGGCGCCGTCATTCTAGGTAAACAAAATCTCCACGAGTTCGCTTATGGCGGCAGCTCGATCGTCAGTTACTTTGGAGAAGTCCGCAATCCCTGGAACCCGGCGCACATCGCAGGCGGATCGTCAGGCGGATCGGCCGCCGCAGTAGCCTGTGGCATGGGTTACGCAGCCATCGGCACCGACACGGCCGGCTCAGTTCGCGAACCGGCAGCGCAGTGTGGGGTAGTCGGGCTAAAGCCAACCTATGGCCGCGTAAGCCTGCGCGGCGTAATTCCGCTTTCGCTTTCACTGGACCACGTTGGTCCTTTAACTCGAACGGTCGGCGATGCAGCGGCGCTCCTGCAAGTCATCGCCGGATACGACGCGCAGGATCGTACCAGCGTTGACAAACCTGTCCCCGGCTATCTCGAAAGGATGCGGTCGGACAGGACCCTGCGCATTGGGATCCCGCGCGAATTCTTTTTCGACGATCTCGACCCGGAGGTTGCTGCGGCAGTCGACCAAGCCTTAACAGTCCTGGCGGATTTATTCGGAGAGATTCGTGAAGTGAGCTTGGAAGTCCCGACAGACCGGTCACTGCAAGCCGCCGAGTCGTATGCGTATCACGCGGAACGCGTTTCCAAAAGTCCGGAGCTATTTCAGCCGGAAACTCTGCGGCGCATAAGATCCGGAGAAAACATTAGTCCCGTCCAACTGGAGCAATCGCGGAGAGTTCTGCAAGAAGAGCGCCGGAAAATCACCTCGGTTTTCGACACAGTCGATGTGCTGGTGACTCCGTCGACGCCAATTCCAGCTCCGAATCTTGGTGAACTGAAAGAAAACCTTGACCTGCTGCGTCCGCGCGAGTTGTTGTTGCTGCGCAACACCAGACCGTTCAACGTTTGGGGACTGCCGGCGATCTCTTTGCCGTGTGGATTCACTGCAAAGGGCCTACCCGTCGGCCTGCAAATTGCCGGTCGTCATTGGGATGAGGCTACAGTCCTGCGGGTCGCGCAAGCCTACGAAGATGGCACCAGTTGGAAGGCAAGAGAACCGAAGCTGTAGTATGCGCAACTCGTCAGTGTTCGCCTACGGTTCCAGCAACTCGTCGGGTTTGATCTTCTCTTCTTCCTCTGAAAAGTCCGACATCTCGAGGCGGAAGTTGCCGGGATTGGTGGCGTAGGCCATACCCGTGTCCATGCTGATAACGCCTTCCCGAACCAGGCGCTCGATTTCGCCGTCGAAATATTGCATGCCTTCGGTCGTGCTTGAGCGCATGGCATCGAGCAGTGTCTTACCGTCTCCCTCGCCTTTTTCCACGTACTCACGCGTGCGAAGAGTTGATTTCAGAATTTCAATCGCGGCCACGCGCCCCCCTCCATCTTTCCGAGGAAGCAGGCGCTGCGAAACGATGTAGCGGAAGCTCTTCGCCAGGCGATTGCGAATGGTGTGCTGCTCGGCGAGTGGGAAGACTCCGATGATGCGCTCGACCGTTTTCGAGGCATCAATGGTATGCAGCGTCGAGAGCACCAAGTGGCCGGTTTCCGCGGCCTCCATCGCGATTTCGATGGTTTCCTTGTCGCGCATCTCGCCTACTAGAATCGCTTTCGGCGCCTGGCGCAATGCGGCACGCAGCGCGTGGGCGAAGGTCGGCGTATCGCTGTGCAATTCGCGTTGATGAACGATACAGCTCTTGTGCGGATGCAAAAACTCGATGGGATCCTCGATAGTGAGGATGTGATACGCCTGCTGCTGATTGATGAGATCGATGATCGCAGCCAGGGTCGACGATTTTCCGGAGCCGGTGGGCCCGGTCACCAGCACGACTCCGTTGCGCAACTCCGCGACCGCCCTTAGTTCCTGCGGAAGGTTGAGCTGCTCAAAAGAAGGCACGGCGGCGGGGATGACCCGCATCACAATCGCACAGCTTCCCCGCTGCATAAAAATGTTGACGCGAAAGCGTGAGAGATTCGGCAAGCTGTAAGAAACGTCGCATGATCCCAGGTCGCGGAGCGTGGTCATCGCGTTCTGGTTGCCATTGATCAAGTCAGAGGCAATGCGTCGTGTATCGTCGGCCGACAGCGCGCGGGGGCCGGTTGGCGCAAGGCGTCCGTTGACTTCGATAAGGGGCGGGCGTCCGGGCGAAAAAAATAAATCGCTAATCTTTGGCGCGCTGCGCAGCATGGCTTCAAGCAGTGCAGGTGTGGTGACCGAAGGTGGATTTTGGGCAGGCGCTACCGCAGCCCCGCTTGATGCGGCGGCGGTGCCCCCCTCATTTTGTAAAGACATAGAGGGGATGGTAAATGCCAAAAAGTTGAGCGCCAATCACAAGCGGAGAGCCGGGGATGACTTTAGTTTGTCGGTGAAGAGACGAAATGGGGCAACCGGGAATGGCCCGCCGATGAGTCTATTGAGGGGTTCTTCGCGCCGTGCTTCGAGTTGCAGTGATTGCCGCTACACTCACCACTCTCGCCGCTTGCGGCGGGACCCCTCAAGATTCGCGCTCCGCACTGCCCGTAGGTTTCGTCAATCACACCATTCACTCGGACGCACAGCTCCGTTCGATCTGGGCGAAGGCGCAAAAGAACCTGGCGCAACAGGTGGACCTCAATCCTTTGCAGCGGCAGAACAATCCGGCTATTGCCGCAAAGATCAAGCCGGGAGACCCGCGCGCACTCACGGAGATGCCGCATCAATTGGTGGTGGACAACGAAGTGGACGTTTCGTCGGAAACGCTTTTTATCGCGACTGGAGTACAGAGACCTGATCCCACGGGACTGATCGCATGCGCTCCGCCGTGCAATGTGAAGTATGCGGCAGCTTATTCCCGCTACCAAGAGCCGGTGACCAAATACGCCGAGTCGTGGGACGACGAGGGGGATAATTTTGAACTCATCCTGCAATATGAGTTCGAAAACCAGATTTTGTTTGCGTTGGAGTACGACTTGAAATGGCGGTGAACGCGCTTCCGTAGAGGCAGGTGTCCTCAACTGCCAAACACAAATTTGCAGTCCGTGGAGGGCAGGTGGGGACACCTGCCTCTACGTGAGACGAGAACTACTTCTTCTCAGCCTTCTTTTTTTCCGACTTCTCGGATTTCTCTGCTTTAGGTTTGTCGTCTGACTTGGACTTCTCGTCGCTCTTACTCTTGCTTTCGCTTTTCGAATCCGAATCTTTGCCTGAATCTTTCGACGAGTCGCTATTGCCGGACGAAGCACTGCCCGAGGAATTACCCTTGGCGTAGTCGGTGACGTACCAACCCGACCCTTTGAACTGCACGGCCGGCGCGGTGATCACCTGCTCGACCGGTCCTTTGCACTTAGGGCATTTCTTGGTGTGCGGTGCGGAAAATGACTGGATCTTCTCGAAGCGGTGATGGCACTTCTTACATTCGTATTCGTATAGAGGCATGTGTCCTACATATTGATTCTAGGTTTTGTGGAAGGTTCCGTCAATTTTAGGACGTTCGTTGGATGTTAGACTCGCGCCATGACGGCTGCGGAACCAGATAGCGGCAAAATTCTCGCGCCGGGACTCTATCTGGTAGCCACTCCCATCGGGAACCTGGAAGACATCACTCTGCGGGCGTTGCGCGTCTTGAAACAAGCCGATGTCATCGCATGCGAAGATACGCGGCAGACGCAGAAACTGCTCAACCACTTCAATATTTCGGCACGGACTGTCAGCTACCACGAGCATAACGAGATTACGCAGTCAGCGGAGTTGGTCATCGAACTCGAGCAGGGCGCGCGGGTAGCGCTGGTCACAGACGCAGGCACACCGGGGATTTCCGATCCCGGATATCGCCTGGTATCGCTTGCGATTCGTCATCACATTCCGGTAGTTCCCATTCCCGGAGCGGCGGCTTTTCTTGCTGCACTGATCGCCAGCGGACTCGCGGCTGAGTCTTTCCAGTTCAACGGGTTCCTTCCGGCCAAAGGCGGCCAGCGAAAACGAGCACTGGAAGACATCAAGAGTTCTTCGCTCACCGAGATCTTTTACGAAGCGCCGACACGAATTCGCGAGGCTGCGGAGGATGTCGTTGCGATATTGGGAGAAGACCGGCACATCGTGGTCGCTCGAGAGCTGACCAAGATTCACGAAGAATTTCTTCGCGGAACGGCGGGGCAGGTTCTCGCCGCGCTAAACGACCGCGGCGAACTCAAAGGAGAGATCACGCTGCTCATCGGCAAGTTCGAGGGCACAACGCAAACAGTAGCATCAGCCAACGTCGGCCAGCGCGTTAAGCAGATCATGAAAGAAGAAGGCGTCGACGAAAAGGCCGCGCTAAAGAAAGTCGCGAAAGAAATGGGCATTGGGAAGAGTGAAGCCTATCGTGAATGGCAGCGTACCAAGACGTAGCGGAGCTACGTCTCTACAGTCGATCAATTTGTGTAGAGACGTAGCTCCGCTACGTCTCCCACCACGAACCCTACGATCTGAGGATTTCGCAATATGCGAGTGTTGATCTTTGGCGCTACCGGACTGTTGGGCAAAGCGCTGATGAAGTCGTGGACGGACGACGAAGTCCGCGGCCTGGGCTCGAAAGACGCGGACATACGCGTTGAGGCCCAAGCACGAGCGGCGGTCGAGCAATTCAGGCCCGACTGGATCGTACTATCCGCAGCCTATACGGATGTAGATGGCTGCGAGACCAATCAGGAATTAGCATTCGATGTAAACGCTCGCGGCGCAGCGAACGTAGCCCGCGCCGCGAAAGACAGTTCCTCGAGGCTGCTGCTTGTCAGCACCGACTACGTCTTCGATGGCAGCAAAACTTCGCCTTACGGATCTAACGATCCGCGATCCCCGCGAAGTATTTACGGAAAGTCGAAAGCCCAAGGGGAAGAAGATTTGCAGCGCGTCCTGCCGGATGCCTGCATCACGAGGACTTCCTGGCTCTACGGCGTTGGCGGCAAATGCTTCCCCGATACGATTCTGAAACTGGCCGCCGGCCGTCCACAGCTGGATGTCGTCAACGACCAACGCGGATCGCCCACCAACACCAACGACTTAGCAGACGGCATCATTCAACTATGCCGCAAAGACGCCCGCGGGATTGTTCATGTGACCAACTCCGGCAACTGCACCTGGTTTGATTTCGCGCGCGAGATTGTCGCGGGTGCGGGATTGTCGACCGAAGTTCGTCCCACGACCACCGACAAGTTTCCCCGCCCCGCCGAGCGGCCCAAATATTCCGTGCTGTCGCCAGTCAGCCTGGAAGCCTATGGCATCCGCATGCCGGAATGGCGCGACGGGCTCCGTCGTTACTTACATGAAAGATCCTTGTAGAGACGTCGCTCCGCAACGTCGACTGCCACGAACCCACGCACGGACAATGCCGAGACGTAGCCGAGCTACGTCTCTACAGGGAACCCTCCCGGTGCTAAACTAGCGCCCATAAGCTATGGCTGACGAAAAGCGTTCCCGCACCCTGCTTTGGGTCCTGATTGGGGGAGGGGCTTTCTTCCTCTTTGTGCTGGCGGTGTTCACGCTGGTGTATCTCGCGCTTCATGCGGGCGGCGACCGCGCATCGATCGGGGGCTTCGGCGACAAGATCGGTGTGGTCGAACTCGAGGGCGTCATCATGGATCCCGGCACTGTCGTCGGGCAGCTCAAGAAGTTCGGCGATGACGACTCCATCAAAGCCATCATCATTCATGTGAATTCACCTGGCGGCGGCGTGGCTGCGTCAGAAGAGATCTACCGCGAAGTGAAGCGCATTCGCGACGAGAAGAAGAAGCACATTGTTGCCTCCATCGAAACGGTCGGCGCTAGCGGGGCTTACTACGTGTCCTCTGCGACCAACAAGATTTATGCGGACAAGGGCAGCATTGTCGGCTCGATTGGCGTGATCGCGCAGTACGTCAACTATGGTGAACTGCTGCACTGGGCTAAGTTGAAGGACATCACCATGAAGGCTGGCGAATTCAAGGACACCGGCTCGCCCACACGCGACATGACGCCCGCCGAGATGGCATATCTACAAGCTCTCATCGACAACATGCACAAGCAATTCATTCAGGCGGTGGCCGATGGCCGCCACGCCAAGTTCGAAGACATTCATGCCATCGCAAACGGCAAGGTCTGGACCGGCGAACAGGCCATGGAAATGAAGATGATCGACCAGTTGGCCGACTTTCAGGAGGCGGTCGACGACACTGCCAAAGCGGTGGGCATCCACGGAGAGCCGGTACTCGTGCATCCTGAGAAGGACCGCCGGTCGGCGCTTGACCTGCTTTTCGGCGATGTTTCCGACTATTTGCCCACCCGCGAGAAACTAATGGACCAGCACATGGGATTCTATTTCTTGTGGAAATAGAGCTCTGGGCCGTAGATGACACTTGCGCAGAACCCCTGAAATTTGAGAAGTTTAGAGGGTAGCGGCCTTCCAAACGAGATCACTGAACGGAGCGACACGCGTATGACGAAAGCAGATCTGATCGACGAAGTCTCCCGGCTGGCGGAGTTGACGCGCAAGGATAGCGAAGTCATCGTCGAGACTATTTTCGACAGCGTAGTGCGTTCGCTGCGGGTCGGCGACAAGATTGAAATTCGCGGCTTCGGAAGTTTTCGGACGCGCCAGCGTAAGCCACGCGTAGGCCGCAACCCCAAGACCGGCGACCGCGTAGAAGTGCCGGCGAAAAAGATTCCCTTCTTCAAGCCCAGCAAAGAATTGAAAGACCTGGTGAATACGGGCAGTGGAACGCCCGAGTCGGTGGCGGTTGCGCCAGCAGTGCCGCCCACCGTCTAAACTCTTGCCGTAGAGACGTTGCCCCGCAACGTCTTTTTACCGCACAACGATCCTTACAGAGACTTAGCGGAGCTACGTCTCTACACGCGTTATCGAGTTAAGAATAAATCCGCGACTTGCAACGCGACATCCTGGGCCGCGATGTCGCTACGGTTGCACAGCACGATCACCGTCAGCTTGTCGTCGGGAAAGCGTTCGATGACTGTGCGGAATCCAACTGTTTCACCGTAATGCCACATGCGCTTATGCCGCTTGTATGGATCGAGGAACCATCCAAAGCCGTATGCGGCGGGCTGATTGTCCGGCCCAAGTACTGCCGCCTCGACTGGCGTAAACGCAGGCCGCATCTCTTCCGCCGTTAAAAGTTTGTGCTGTGCGAGAGCACGATCCCACTTCGCTAAATCATTGAGCGAAGAGTAAATGCCGCCGTCCCCCAGAACAGCCGAAGTCGGACTCTGGTCCGTCAGCTTCCATCCTGAAGCCTCCTTCGTGTGCCCGTAGGAACGATTGGAGACTTCGTTCTTTCCCTTCTCGTGGGCAATCGTTTGCGTCATTTGCAGCGGAGCGAAGATGCGGTCGCGGAGAAATTGTTCAAATGGCTTACCAGAAACTCTTTCCACGATCATCGCCAACACCGCGTAGCCAGAGTTGCTGTAGCTCCAGTGCGATCCGGAAGGGAAGGCGGTCGACTTTTCTTTTTTCAATAAATCTAATACGCCAACGTCTTTGATCTGAGCGACAGAGTCGGGAATCGTTCCGCCGTAAGGACGCGCCATGATGTCCTCGTAGTCGACCAGGCCCGACGTGTGGTTTAGCAAGTTGCGAATCGTAATCGTCTCACCGTAGGCGGGGAAATCGGGGAAGACATCGGTAAGGCGATCCTCGTAGTGAAGCTTGCCGTCGTGCACCAACAGCATGATCGACATCGCGGTGAACTGTTTGGCGACCGACGCCAACCGGAAATTCGTACGCTCATCAATCTTACGGGCTGATTGCAAATCGGCAATACCGTAACTACGCTGAAGCAGAGGCTTGCCGTCTTTAACCACCAGCACTGCCGCACCTGGCTCTCCGGACGAAATCAGCCTGCCGAAAATCGCATCGAGCTGCTGCGTCCTGCCGTCGGCTGCGAAACTCAAAACGTTCATCATTAGGAAGCACAGCAACAGCACTTTCATTTGGCGCGTATCCCTGCTACCGCCATCAGCCGGCCAGTGGTTCCATGTTCGGCGCGATAGGAAAATAGCAGATCGTTGCGGCACACCGTGCAAAGATCAGAAACCGAAATATTCTTCTTGCTCACGCCTGCATCGAGAAGCTGGCGGCGGTTGGCTTCGACCAGGTCGAGAAATATTTGCTTTGGCAGGGTGGTGTGCCCCGGCGCTCGCGCCGAAAGAAAAAACAGTGGATATTTCTGGTGAATCTCGCTGGTTTCCTTTGTTTCGCGGAAAAGCTTGGCGGCGTAAGCGAACTGCGATTCAAACTCGATGCGGACTTCTTCACCCACGCGGTAGCAGCATTCATGCACGCCGGGGCCAATCGCCGCGCGGATGTCTTTCGGTTGCGTGCCGAAGCAACGGCGCATCTCCCCGACGCCTTTCTCGACGATGCGTTTCACCGTGCCTCGCCATCCTGCATGAAATGCGCCCACCACGCGACGCTTCGCGTCGACAAGAATGACCGGAAGGCAGTCGGCGGTTTGAATTCCTATCAGCACTTTGGGAGTCAAGGTAATCAGACCATCTCCGGCGAGAGTACCTTCAGGCAGTTCAGTGACGCAATGAATTAGGTCCGAATGAACCTGGCGCAGCGTGACTAATGGCCAGAGTTTTTTCCCATTGACCGCACCCAGCTTTCGCAGAAAAAGCTCACGGTTGCGCTCCGCCGCGGCGCGGGAGTCTTGCTTGGTGAATCCAAGATTGAGGGCGTTTCCTCCATAGATTCGTGAAACGCCGCCGGTGCGAGTGCTGAATCCGTGGACCAGCCACGGGATCTTCGCAAAATTTTCGGACTTAACAATTGTTATGGAAGACTTCTGCGATTTTGAGGACACGGGACATCTTAACAAGTGCGCGCGCCGCGTCAGGAAGTCAAAGGCTTTCACCCCAGAGGCCACAGAGGAACGCGGAGAGGAAGTGGCAAAGATTGAAGGGTCCGCGCCTCGTCGGTGACTTATAATTTCGGCCACCTCCGGAGGAAAACTCTTGCGATCATCTATCGCCACTCTGCTTCTGCTGGGAATCATTTCCGGCGCGGCATTCGCGCAACAATCCAACGAACCGAAAAAAGAGAAAGAAAAAAAGCCGGCGGAAACGCAGCCTGCCAACAAACCTCCGGAATCTCCAGTCGCTTCTGCCGACAAAGACAAAGAAGAGCCCGGCAAGGACGACAAGGAAGAACGCTACGACGTGAAGGAAGTGGCCTCGGTGGTGACGCACCATTCCATCACGCTGAACGGCAAGGCGCTCAACTACACGGCCACGACCGGACGACTTCCCATCAAGCGCGGCGATGGAAAAATCGAAGCCGAAATGTTTTTCGTCGCCTATACGTTGGACGGACAAGACGCCGGCAAGCGTCCGCTGACCTTCGCCTTCAACGGCGGCCCGGGTTCTGCCACCATCTGGCTGCATATGGGCGCTTTAGGCCCGAAGCGTGTCGAAATGCGTCCCGACGGCACTATGCCTCCCGCCCCGTATCGCCTCACGGACAATCAGTCCACTCTGCTCGACAAAAGCGACATCGTCCTGATCGACGCGATGGGCACGGGTTACAGCCGGGCCGCGACTCCGGAGTTGTTCAAGAAATTCTGGAGCGTGAAGGGCGACATCGAGTCATTCAGCGAATTCATCCGCCTATATCTTTCGCGCTACGAGCGTTGGAGTTCGCCGTTGTTTCTCTTTGGCGAGAGTTATGGCACCACGCGAGCCGCGGGCATCGCGGGATACCTGGCGGATCATGGCATTTCGTTCAACGGCATCACCTTGCTTTCGATGGCGCTCACTTTTCAGACCCTTGAATTCAATTCGTCCAACGACGAGCCCTACATTCTTTTAATCCCAAGCTTCACCATGATCGCCGGCTACCACCACAAACTGCCTGCCGACCTCGCGCAGGACATGACCAAAGCGCGGCAAGAATCGGAGCAGTGGGCCGCGACCGACTACGCGCGTGCGCTGGCCAAAGGCGATTCGCTGACTCCGGAAGAGCGGCAAAGAGCCATAGATCAGATGGCGCGCTACACCGGACTGAGCAAAGAAGTAATCGACCAGGCCAACCTGCGCATTGACGTCAATAAGTTCACCCACTATTTGCTCATCGACCAGAAAGTCCGGGTTGGCCGGCTGGACGGGCGTTTCACCGGGCCAGATCCGCAAGGACTGCTCGACACTCCCGACTACGATCCCACCGAGCCATCGATACTTCCTCCCTACGTGTCGGCGTTCCACAATTATCTGCGTAACGATCTCGGCTACAAATCGGACATGCCCTACTTTGCATTTGCCGAAGACCCAGGTTTTGCAAAGTGGGATTGGGGCTCCGCCGCCACCGGCTTCCCCGACACCGCAGCGGCATTGCGGCAGGCAATGGTGAAAAATCCGTATGTGAAAGTGCTGGCGATGGAGGGCTACTACGATTTGGCGACGCCCTACTTCGCAGCGAACTACACCATCGACCATCTCAATCTGGGCGAGAAATACCGCGCGAATATTTCGTATGCAACATTCGACTCGGGCCACATGGTGTATCTGGCGCCCGATAGTTTGATCAAGATGAAAACAGCGCAATCGCAGTTCATGGACAAGGCACTGGCACCCTAGCGGCAGGAGTCCCCGCCTGCCAACCCACGGACACTAACGTTTATGCTGGGCAGGTGAGGACACCTGCCCCTACGAATATCGGTGTGATCTCCGATACCCACGGCCTGCTGCGTCCGGAAGCCGTCACGGCGCTGGCGGGCTCTGACTACATCATCCACGCGGGAGACGTTGGCGATCCCACGATTTTGCCGGCGCTGGAGAGGATCGCGCCTGTCACCGCGATTCGCGGCAACATCGACACGCAGCTCTGGGCGAAACATCTTCCCGCAACCGATGTGCTCGAGATTGGCGATGTTTCGATTTACATCCTGCACAATCTGGCGAAACTGGATCTAAAGCCACCGGCGGCCGGTTTCGCCGCGGTGATTTATGGCCACAGCCACAAACCCATGCAGGAAATGAAGAACGGGGTGCTCTACTTCAATCCCGGGAGCGCGGGACCGAGACGTTTCCGGCTTCCCACCACTCTCGGAAGATTCAAAATATCCGGCAAAGAAATTTCCGCGGAAATCATCGACCTCAAAATTTAGGAACGGGCACTGCTTGGATCGAATCCCAGTGATTTTGTTCCCACCTTAGGAGTAAACTTCTGCCAATTGCGGTCGCACCACTGCGGCTTCAACCGGGGGCAGAAATGATTCAGTTAAAGGTGAACGGCGAAGCGCGTTCTTTTGCGGGCGATCCTCAGATGCCGTTGCTGTGGTATCTGCGGGACAGTCTGGAACTGACCGGAACCAAGTTCGGCTGCGGCATCGCGCTGTGCGGGGCCTGCACTGTACACGCCAACGGACACGCGGTGCGCTCCTGCTCGACCCCCATGAGCAGTGTGGCCGGGAAAGAGATCGTCACTATCGAGGCGATTTCCAGGAACGGACTTCACCCGGTGCAGCAGAAGTGGATTGAATACAACGTCCCGCAATGCGGCTATTGCCAGTCGGGACAGATCATGCAAGCCATCGCACTGTTGAAAGAGAAGCCCAAGCCGACCGACCAAGACATTGAACTCGGCATGGCGGGCAACATCTGCCGCTGCGGGACTTATCAACGGATTCGGGCGGCCATCAAGGCGGCCGCGGGAGAAAAGGCATGAACTCCTCAATCAGCAATGTCAGCCGCCGCGGATTTTTGAAGGGCGTGGTTTCCTCTGGAGCGCTCGTGCTGAGTGTCCAACTGCTGCCGGAGGCTCTATGGGCCGAAAAAGGCGGGACCGCACAGGACGCGGTCACGGGCTCGCATGTGGACGCGGCAACGCTGCATCCCACCGCGTTCGTTGGAATCGACAGCGACGGCACGGTGTGGATCATCGCCGGGCGCTCGGAGATGGGCACCACCAGCCGGACCACCGTACCACTCATCCTGGCCGACGAACTTGACGCCGACTGGACGAAAGTAAAAATCGAACAGGCGGTCGGCGATGCCAAGTATGGCGACCAGGACACCGACGGATCGCATTCCGTGCGTTCCTTCTACGACGTGATGCGCGAGTCGGGCGCCACTGCCCGTCTGATGCTGCTGCGGGCCGCCGCCCAGGACTGGGGCGTGCCTGAAAGCGAGTGCAAATCCGATCTGCACGTAATTGTACATACGCCAAGCAATCGTCGCGCGGGCTACGGAGAGCTGGCGGTGAAAGCGGCAAAGCAGCCGGTGCCGAAGAAAGAGGACTTGAAGTTCAAGGCGAAGAGCGCGCGGCGCTATGTCGGCAAGGGTGCCAAAAGTTACGACCTGGGCGAGATGGTCACGGGAAAAGCCGGCTACGGTATGGACGCGCACATGCCAGGCATGCTGTTTGCCTCGGTAGAGCACCCGCCGGTGCTGGGCGGCAAGGTGAAGTCATACGACGAGAAGGCGCCGCTGCAAGTGGCCGGCGTGAAGCAGACCATCCCGATCCAGCCATTTAAGCCTCCCCATCATTTTCAGCCGCTCGGCGGCGTCGCCGTAATCGCCGACAACACCTGGGCCGCTTTTCAAGGACGCAAGAAATTGAACGTGGTTTGGGAGAACGGTCCGCACGGAGTCTACAACTCCGAAGAATATAAAAAGCAGATGCAGGAGACGGCGCGCAACAGCTGCAAGGTGGCCCGCAACATCGGCGATGTCGACGCGGAGTTCGCCAAGGGTGGCAAGATTCTGGAATCGGAATATTATGTCCCCCATCTGGCCCATGCGCAGATGGAGCCGCCAGTAGCGTTAGCCAACTATAGCGATGGCAAGGTCGAATGCTGGGCTCCGGTGCAAAGTCCGCAAGGAGTTCAGGAAACCGTCGGTGCAGTCCTGGGTATTCCCAAAGAAAACGTGCTGGTGCACGTGCCGCTGTTGGGCGGAGGTTTTGGCCGCAAGTCTAAGCCTGATTTTGTGGCAGAGGCTGCACTGTTGTCGAAGGCGACCGGAAAGCCCGTCAAGGTGACGTGGAGCCGGGAGGACGATATCCATTTCGGTTTCTACCACTCAGTTGCAGCGATGTACATGAAGGCTGCGGTCGATGGCAAAGGCAAACCCACAGCATGGTTGCAGCGTTCGGTATTTCCTTCGATCGACTCAACTTTCGGGAATGACGTTCTTTATGGAAGTGCCGGAGAATTAGGTCTGGGTTGGACCGACTTGCCATTCGACCTGCCCAATCACCGGGTAGAGAACGGTCCGGCGCAAAATCATGTGCGCATCGGATGGTTCCGCTCGGTGGCGAATATTTATCACGCTTTCGGCGCGCACTCCTTCGCCGATGAATTGGCACACAACGCCAAGCGCGACTCGGTAGAGTACTTGCTTGAATTGATTGGCCCGGACCGCAAGATCGACGTAAAGGCTTCAGCCCCGGAGTACGACAATTACGGAACGCCGCCGGCGGACTATCCGCTCGACACCGCGCGCATGAAGCGGGTGGTGGAGATGGCGGCGGAGAAGTCAGGATGGGGAAAGAGAAAGCTGGGCAAGGGCGCGGGAATGGGTATCGCCGTACACCGCAGCTTCCTCACCTATGTGGCATCGGTCGTGGAAGTGGAAGTGGACGATCAGGGCAAGGTGAAGATTCCCGCAGTGCATACCGCGCTGGATGCGGGATTAATCATCAATCCCGAAGCCACGCGCGCTCAGTTCGAGGGCGCGGCGGTCATGGGCGCGAGTTTGGTCCGTACCGGCTCCATCACCGCGAAAGGCGGCGCTATCGAGCAGTCGAACTTCCACGATTACCCGGTAGCCCGCATGAAAGACGCACCTTATAAGACCAGCGTCTACATCGTGGACAGCGAAGCCCCGCCCGCCGGCGTAGGCGAACCCGGGTTGCCGCCGTTTGCGCCCGCGATGTGCAATGCGATTTTCCAAGCAACGGGGAAGCGGGTAAGAGAATTGCCGCTGGCCAAGACTAAGTTGACGGCGTAAAGGGATTTTTCCCTCTCCACGAGCCTGTCATCTCGCCTGCAGCCGGAGCGAATGCGACGGCGGAATGGAGAGACCTGCTGTTGACCGCACTGCACTTTGCGGCCTAAGGAAACACAAGGTTCCTCGGCTTCGCTCGGAATGACACTTCTTCTTTCTGAGGGTTCGCTGTCCATTTCTGAACGAATCCGGCGGCCAACCGGACAGTCTCTCTTGCTGGGGGCACAGCCTCCCCAAATAAAATCACAGACTTAGCGCTTTCCAAACGTGGTCTGCGAGTTGCTTCAACTTAGGGAGGCCACTCGATCATGAGCACTTTCTTCCAGGACCTTCGCTTTGCTCTCCGGCAGATGTGGAGAAGCCCCGGCTTCTCGCTGACGGCAATTCTTTCGCTGGCGCTCGGCATCGGTGCTACGGTCGCAGTCTTCAGCGTTATATACGGTGCAGTCCTGAACGCGTGGCCCTACGCCGAATTCGATCGCGCCTGCCAGATCAATACCGTCGACAAAACAGGAGGCAATGAGGGCAGCCCCGATCTCACCGGGCCCCAGATTCGCCAGTTGCGTCAGGCCCACGCCGTAGAAGACATCGTCGCTATGCAAGGCTGGAACCTGGTCATCACCGGCAACGATGTCCCGGAAGATGTGAGTTCGCTGGGCATGACAGGGAACGGATTCCGTTTCTTCGGTATGCCCGCCATGCTTGGCCGGGTTTTCGAGCCCTCGGATGCCCCTGACGACCAAGACCCACAGCCGGTAGCCGTGCTGAGTTACAAATTCTGGAGACGCCATTTCAACAGCGCCCCCGACATTGTCGGCAAGAACATCCAGATGGACCACAAGAACTACACCATCCTGGGCGTGATGCCGCCACGCTTCACCTGGAGCGACGCCGACGTCTACAGTCCGATGAAGTTGTCGCAAGATCCTACATCGCTTTACTGGTTACGGTTCAGATTGAAGAAGGGCGTCAGTCTCGAAGCTGCAGCCGCGGAGTTTACTCCGCTGTTCCAGCAATTCGACAAAGAGAAACCGAACTACTTTCCGCAACAGTTCCGCATCATCGTTCGAAAGACGGGTGACTTTTATACTCACGATCTCAACGGCACGCTCTATCTGCTGTTTGGCGCGGTTGCGCTATTGCTTGCCATCAGTTGCGGCAATGTTTCGATTCTATTGCTGGCTCGTGGCACGGCTCGCCAACATGAGCTTGCGATTCGCTCCGCGGTAGGAGCAAGCCGCTTCCGCATCGTGCGCCAACTGCTAACCGAGTCTCTGCTGCTTGCCGCGGTGGGCGCGGGGTTGGGGATTCTGATTGCCTATCGTTTGCTGGAATTCATCGTGGCCCGGCTGCCGCAGTTCTCCTTTCCCCATGAAGCCGATTTCCACGTCAATGTTCCAGTTCTGCTGTTCAGCGTCGGCCTCGCAGTCGCATCGGGCGTGCTCTTCGGGATCTTCCCCGCCCTCGAATCGGCGAGGCGCGAGATCAACGAGGTGATTCAGTCAGGAACTCACAGGCTCGCGGGAAGTGTTCGTGGGCGGCGCGTACACACCGGGCTGATCGCGGGCCAGATTGCGCTGACCCTACTGTTGCTGACCGCCGCAGGCGCCGCCATTCAGGGCTTCACCAAGATGATGCAGCGTCCGCTCGGCTACGATCCGCACCATGTGATGTCAGTCGGGATCCCGGTCCATGAAAACACCCTCACTACCTGGGCCAAGCGCGTAGCCTATTTCGCGCAACTACGGGAGCGGGTCGCGTCCATGCCGGGTGTAGTTTCTGCCGGCATCTCCAGCAACGCCACTCCACCCAACAACGGTTGGAACCAGGCTTTCGAGATACTGGGCAAGACTGCCGCCGACCATCAAGAGGCTCGGGCGAACCTCGTAAGTTCGGAGTACTTCGGCATTCTGCGCATCCCCCTGGTTGCCGGACGCTTGTGGGAGCCAAATGAGATTGCCCGCGGCGCGGCCATGGCTGTGGTAAATCAGGCATTTGTGCGCCGCTATTTTCCGGGCGAAGACATCCTCGGGCATTCGGTTCGCATGCCTCGACTGACCAGCGAGCCACCGTACCAGTTGGCCGCCGCCGGTAGTGACGGGTGGTGTCAGATCATTGGCGTCACCGGCGATGCGGTCGATGACGGTCTCTCCAAACCAATATTGCCGGGCATCTATCTTCCATACTCCATCAATATGTTCATGGGCACTCAGATCCTGGTTCGCACTCAGGGGGATCCTCTGGACATGCTGCCCAGCATTCGCCGGCAGATTGCGGCGGTGAATCCGGATCAGCAGGTCTACTCGCAAGTGGATGATCTTGAAACCTGGATCGCTCGCGAACCTACATGGGCTCGCTCGCGGCTGGTCTCGATTCTGTTCGCAGGATTCTCCGGACTCGCGTTAATACTCGCGGCAGTCGGACTCTACAGCGTCGTGTCTTATAGTGTGGTCCAGCGGACCAGCGAATTCGGCATTCGCATGGCACTGGGCGCGCGGTCCTTCGATGTGCTGCGGGTTGTGCTTCTCTCCGCGGGAACCAGTGTCGGCTTGGGACTCGCGGTGGGCATCGCGCTCAGTCTCGGCGTGAGCCGGTTGCTTACCCGCTGGGTGGAAAATGCCACTCACAATCCTTTCATCGTGGTGGGAGTTTCTTTGTTGGTGATCGTGGTTGCCGCCCTGGCCTGTCTGGTTCCGGCGCGGCGCGCCTTGTCGGTCGATCCCATGAAGGCGTTGCGCTGCGAGTAGCCGGACTGCGTTGCTACAATCCACGCAGTGTCCCTGGAATTCAAGATTGATACCACGGCGGGCCCGGCCCGCAAAGGCCGCCTGCTCACTCCTCACGGAGAAGTCGAAACCCCAGTATTCATGCCGGTCGGCACGCTTGCCAGCGTGAAAGGTATCTCGCAGGATCTGCTGGAAGAGCTCGGAGTTCAGATTCTGCTGGGCAATACCTACCATCTTTATCTGCGTCCGGGGGTAGAGCAAGTCCGTAAGCTCGGCGGACTTCACGGATTCATGTCGTGGGACCGCGCCATTCTCACCGACTCCGGCGGATTCCAGGTTTTTAGTCTCAGCGAGTTAAGAAAAGTGAAAGAAGAAGGTGTCACTTTCCGCTCCCACCTGGACGGCTCGTCGCACTTCTTCAGTCCGGAAGGCGCCATGGAAGCCCAGATCGGACTGGGGGCTGACATCATCATGGCGTTCGATGAATGCACGGAACATCCCGCGGGACAAGAGCGCATGCGCAGTTCGATGGAGTTAACGCTGCGCTGGGCGGAACGTAGTAAAAAGTATTTTGAAGAACACAAACACGAAGTGCCGTGGAAGACAGAGGCGGTTTCGGGTTTCCAGTTTCCAGTTTCGCGCGACGCCGATTTTGAAACGCGAAACCTGAAACTTGAAACCGACAAAACCCAATCGCTATTCGGAATCGTGCAAGGCGGCATGGACCTAGCTCTCCGCAAAGAATCCGCCGAACGTACCATTGAAATTGATTTCCCTGGGTATGCCATCGGCGGTCTCAGCGTCGGCGAGCCGCGGGCGCTCACGCGAGAAGTGGTCGAGTCGACGCTGCAACACCTTCCCGCCGACAAGCCGCGCTACCTGATGGGTGTCGGCACTCCGGAAGAAATTGTCGAGTATTCCAACCTTGGCGTGGACATGATGGACTGCGTGCTTCCCACTCGCGCCGCCCGCCACGGGCTG
>DATBAT010000323.1:0-18170 GCA_036271375.1 Terriglobales bacterium | reverse complement strand
TTGTTGTGCAGCGTCTTCAAGCTGATGCCAAGAATTTCCGCCGCCCGCGTCTTATTATTATTGGTCGCTTCCAGCGTCTTGATAATCAACTGCTTCTCCGCCTCTTCGACGGTAGTGCCAACCCCAAGATGAACCGAATCCGGATCCTCCGCCGAGATCCGCACCGGCGCTTGACCAAATCCCGGAGGCAGATGCTTGGTCTCGATCAGCGCCCCTTCGCAAACGATGATGGCGCGCTCGAGAGTGTTTCGCATCTCGCGCACATTCCCCGGCCATGAATAATTGCGGAACTGGTTGACCACTGCTTCGCTCACGGCTGAAACTTTTCGACCGTGTTTTTCTCCCATCTCGGCGAGCAGGCGTTGAATTAAATCTGGAATATCTTCTTTGTGTTCACGCAGCGACGGCATGTTGATGTTAAAAACATTCAGCCGGTAATACAGATCGTTGCGCAACTCGCCGCGCGCCACCGCTTCTTCCGGAACCTTGTTTGTCGCCGCCAACACCCGGACATCGACCGTCGTCTCTACTTTGCTTCCCAACCGTCGCAATTTTCGGTCTTCGAGCACTCGCAGCAACTTCGCCTGTGTACCGATCGGCATCTCGCCAATTTCATCCAGCAGCAAGGTTCCACCCTCGGCCAACTCGAAACAACCAGTGCGCCGTTCCAGCGCCCCCGTAAAGGCGCCTTTCTCATGCCCGAAGATTTCGCTTTCAATCAAAGTCTCTGGAATCGCCGCGCAGTTGATCGGAACAAACGGCTTGTTCCGCCGCGGACTCAACTCGTGTACCGTTCGCGCCACCAGCTCCTTGCCCGTTCCGCTTGCTCCCGTAATCAAAACCGAGGCCGTGCTCGGCGCCACCATCTCGATCAGCCGGAAGATCTCCTGCATCTTCTTGGAGGCCCCAACCAGGCTTCCCAGCGAACCGGTGTCACGTAACTTCCGCCGCGTGACCTCCAGCTCTACCTTGGTCCCCAGCAGCGACGACGCATTCTGCAAGATCGTCCGTAACCGGTTGGTATCGATGGGCTTAGTAATGTAGTCGTAGGCGCCCATGCGCATTGCCTGCACCGCGCTATCGATGGTGCCTTGCGCCGTGACCACAATCACCGCCATGGTGTTGGAGTTATCCGCCAAGCGCTCCAGTAGCTCCAAGCCGCCCATGCGCGGCATCTTCATGTCGGTAATAACGATCGAAGGAATCCAGCTGCTGATCTTCTCCAGACCTTCCATGCCGTCCCGCGCCGTCTCGGTGCGAAAGCCCCAGGCGGATAACAACTCCGCCAACCCGGTTCGCTCGTTCTCTTCGTCTTCGACGATTAATACTTTTTCCTGGCTCATTAATAAGGGAACCTGATCGACATTATTGAGGCTTCCTGCCTTACCCGCAAGTAGCGCCTCTAGTTGCCCGTGAATCGAACAAACTTTAGTGTCGATCTGAGATTACGCATATGTGACTGCCTCCGCAACCACTGCGCAACCCTCCGCATCTGATTCCCGCGCATTGTTTCAGTAAACAATGTTCGATCTTGCAGGTTGAGCCTGCGCCGAACGTTGTTATGCTATTGAGGCGTGTACGGCAAACCGTTGCAACCGACGGAAAGACTTTTATTGATGTTCATCAGTCCCTGCCCCGCGATTGATATTTTTGGAGGAAAGCATGTCTTGTAATTTGAGCCCCCGGCGATTGTTGTCTCTGGCTTGTCTGGGCGCGTTAAGTTTGTCATTGTTCACCGCAGTTTCTTTCGCTCAGGATCAACCCACTCCCAAGGTGGAAGTATTCACCGGATACGAATGGCTTCATCCCGGAGTTACCGTCCCGCAACCTGGTCTTCCAGCCGACACCCCGCAGCCCTTCAAAGTTCCTGATATGGACAAAGGATTCGGCGTGGGCGCGACTTACAACTTCACCGATATCTTCGGACTTGAAGGTGACATCAGCCATAACTGGATCGACGGCGGGCACGACACCATTGCCGCGATCGGCCCCAAGATCACGTGGCGCACGGAAAACAACGTGAACTTGTTCGCTCACGCTTTGTTGGGATTGAATCGCCTCGATGTCGACGGCCTCACTACCAGCAACGCTCTCGGCTCGCTGGTCGGCGGCGGTTTGGATCTCCGCCCCTGGAAACGCCTCAGTATCCGCGTGTTCCAGGTTGACTACGCCTGGGCCGCTCATCATTTCCCTGACGAAGCGTCGAACTCGTTCGGCGATCTGCGCCGTCCCCACGCGAACGGTGTTCGCCTCGGAACCGGTCTGGTTTGGAACTTCGGCGGCGCGCCGCCGATTCCCCCGGCTGCAAGCTGCTCGGTACAGCCTACGGAAGTGATGGTCGGCGAACCGATCACCGCAACCGTTACCACCAGCAACTTCAATCCGAAACACACCCTGATGTACAACTGGTCGAGCACCGGCGGCAAAGTCACCGGCAAAGATACTGGCGCGACCATCGACACCAACGGCGTCGCCGGTGGCAGCTATACCGTCACCTCGCGCGTCTCCGATCCGAAGATGAAGAAGGGCGGAGAAGCCAGCTGCACCGCCAATTTCACAGTGAAGGAACCGCCGAAGAATCCGCCGACCATGAAGTGCTCGGCTAACCCAACCTCAGTTCAGGCCGGACAGTCCGTCACCCTGACCTGCGACTGCTCCAGCCCGGACAACGTTCCGGTCACCGTCTCCGGCTGGACCGCCAGCTCGGGAACAGTTTCCGGTAACGGCGCCACCGCGACCCTCGACACCACCGGCGCTTCACCCGGCAACGTAACCGTAAACGCAAGCTGCGCCGATACGCGTGGCCTGACGACTCCGGCTTCGACCCAGGTCGATATCCAGTCGCCGCCCCCACCGCCGCCGCCGCAATCCACTAAGCTGAGCGAGTGCGAATTCCCCAATAAGGTGAAACCTTGGCGGGTGGACAACACCTGCAAAGCCATCCTCGACGACGTCGCGCTGCGCTTGCAGCGTGAGTCCGATACCAAGCTGGTCATCGTTGGCAACAGCGATCCTTCGGAGAAGAGAAAGAACCTGGCTGGAGAACGTGCAGTCAACTCCAAAGCCTATCTCTCCGGCGGCGAAGCCAAGCAAGGCATCGACCCCAGCCGCATCGAGACCCGCACTGGAAACGCCGGCACCAAGACGGCCGAGTACTGGGTAGTTCCGAACGGCGCAACCTTTTCCGGCGACGGAACCATGACCGTGGACGAAATGAAAGTGAAAGCCGTCCCCGATCATCCGCACGCCGCCGCCAAAAAGAAGAAGTAATCCGCAACGCTGCAAAGGCCGGCCGAGAAATCGGCCGGCCTTTTTTGTGTCATCTTGAGCGAAGTTGAAGGCTCCCTACAGCACCACGGAACCCGGCCAGACTAAATGCTAAGTGCTGAATGCTGAGTGCTGCTCTTCTACAGCCTCGATACACTCTCCTCAAAACTAAACCCCGCAGTCTTCCTCCCCTTCCAATTAGTGCCAAACCCCGAATCCAAACTCTCGAGGTGATATCCGATAAGCTCCGGAATAAATCCGCGCAAGCCGCGCGGCCACTGCTGCGGGAACAAAGTGTCCTCGCGCCCCGCAGTAGTGTGCCCCTCCGGATACTTCATAATCCCCGACACCCTGGGATGCCAAAGCTGAAAGAATCCAATCGGTACATATCCTCCGGCATAGTCCTGCATAATGCGCGTCCCTAAAGGGAATGAATTGTTCAGATGCACAAACGCGTTGCACTCATGCTGCAGCTTGGGTAATTCCAGGAATTGGTCCCACGCCCTGTAGCCTCTCACGATGAAGCGGTCGATGCCGTAGATCATTCGCTTCGCCAGGTTCGCGTTCGCCAACAGGTTGCGCGTCAGCGGAGGCAGCCAGATGTCAGCATCAAGATGCACCACCCAGTCCCGCTTACTTAAGCGCGCAAGCCCTTCATTGATGCCGGCGCCTTTACAAAACTGCTTCCAGCGCGAGCGCAACGCGTCGGTGAGAACGCATTCCACGTGATAAAACTCGCAGACACGTTGCGTCTCGCGATCTTCAGGGGAGGTCACCACTACAATCTTGTCGAACAGAAATTTGTTCTGTGGCAGAGTACAGCGCAGAAAGTCGTGATAGCGGTCGCACACCACGACCGCCTCCAGCTTGAACTTCGCATCGGGCGCGTGCGGTACCACGGGCACGCACGGATCATTCTCGTAATTCATGGGTCCTGTTCACCTTTTCGGACAATAAAAAAGGCGCAGCGGTTAGGCTGCGCCTTTCGTTGCTTTCTAAGCTTCTATTTCCAGAATAGCAAATTGAATAGGGAAAATGGGACATCACTCCCGCATTTATATTTCCATGCGAATGAAGCGGTTAGAAGAAAATCGGCGATTTTAGGGGCTTGACAAGATTTCTTGTAATTGCCGGACACGCTGGTCGAAGCCTCAAAACCGCCCGGCTTCGCGTGCTACAATCAAGCCGCTAGCCTTCTTCTGGCTGACGAAAAACCCAGCGGATTTCCCCATTTCATCGTTTACAGGCGGACTGATCTTTTGCCCGACGAAGCCCCCAAATCCACGATTACTTACGCCGACGCTGGCGTGGATATCGAGCGCGGTAACCGCACCAAGAAGCGTATCAAGTATCTCGCCCACAAGACGTTCACCAAGGGCGTGCTCAGCGAGATCGGCGGCTTCGGCAGCCTGTTTTCCATCGACAAAGAGAAATTCACCGACCCTGTCCTGGTCTCCAGCGTGGACGGCGTCGGCACCAAGCTGAAAGTCGCCTTTGACATGAACGTCCACACCACCGTGGGCGCTGACTTGGTCAACCACTGCGTCAATGACATCGCGGTGCAGGGCGCGACGCCCATGTTCTTCATGGACTACCTGGCCACCGGCAAGTTGGATTCTGATATTGCTGAGAAGGTAGTCGAGGGCCTCTCCACCGCCTGCAAGCACAACGGATGCGCCCTCATCGGCGGCGAGACCGCCGAGATGCCCGGCTTCTATCCCGACGGAGAGTACGACCTCGCTGGATTCATCGTAGGCGTGGTCGATCGCAGCAAAGTAATCACCGGAGCGACAGTCGAAGCCGGAGACGTGATTCTGGGGCTGCCCTCAAACGGCCTGCACACCAACGGATATTCGCTCGCCCGTAAGCTGCTCTTCGAGATCGCGCAGTACACACCCGAAACTTATGTGAACGAGTTGAAGGGCAAAGTCGGCAACGAACTGATGCGCACACACAAAAGTTACTGGCCGATCATCAAGAAGCTGATCGCGGGGGAATGCGTAGCTGCCCTGGCCCACGTAACCGGCGGCGGCATCACCGAAAATCTGCCCCGAGTGTTGCCCCGCGGCGTAGCCGCAGTCATTGAAGTCGGATCGTGGCCGGTGCTCCCCATCTTTCAGCATCTGCAAAAACTTGGCAACGTCCCGCAAGACGAAATGCTGCGCACCTTCAACATGGGAATCGGCATGCTGCTGGTAATCCCGTCAAAGAAATTCAAAAAGGCGCAGACGGTTCTCGACCGCGCCGGAGAAAAAGCCTACACGGTGGGCAGAATCGTAAAGGGCGACCGCAAGGTGATGTACACGTAGCCGCTCATTATCCCCCTGAAACTCTTGTCATTCCGAAGAGCGGATTTAGTGCAGCGAAAGCATCTTCTGGATATTCGCCTCAACATCGTCTTTGTTGACCAGCCCTGAGTAAACCGCGGCAATCTTCCCGTCACGATCAATCAAATAGGTATCCGGCATCGATGCGATCCCATACTGTTTTGCCACGCCATCATTCCCCAGAACGATTCGATAAGGCACATCCGACGCGTTGAGAAACGGCTTCACGACCTTCCATCCGTCGCTGTCCAGCGACACACCAACCACGCTGAGCCCCTCGGCACCGTACTTACGGTGGAACTCCACAAACCAGGGAATTTCCTGTTTGCAGCCGTGGCACCACGTGGCCCAAAAATCGAGCAGCAAGACTTTTCCACGATAATCCTTTACGCTCGCGGTCTTGCCGGATCTATCTTCAAGGGCAAACTCTGGCGCCGCTTTTCTTTCGCTTGCGGATTGCAGCACGGCACGTACTCCCGGCTCGTCCGCAAGCAATGCAGTCGCGGCCAAAATGATAAGCAGAGCCAGTGCGCGCAAAGTCTGAATCTGAAATCGTGGAGCTTTCATTTGTTCCTCCCCATTACTCGATCCTCAAGAAGCTGTGTTCACTCTGCTCCAGCGCTCTTTGCTCGCCTGGAAAAGCAAATAGGCAATCGGCCAGAAGACAATGATTTGCATTGGCCACCCCAGAGAAGGCCACGGACGTACTTTTAAAAGTATCCAGAAATACGGGTTGTTCACCACCGTCGAGAACAGTGCGACAATCGCAATAGCCAGTAAGACCAATCGAGAGGCGTGTCCACGGGTCGCTGATTCCCTTCCGCGCCGTAGTCCGCTCAACAGAGGAAAGACCACGCATCCCGCTTGAACCAATAATGGAAAAATCTCACGGTAGAACGTGTTGGCGAAAACTACATCGTTCGTCCAGTGGAGATCGTGATGGAGCGGCAAGGCGAGCAGTAGTCCGAACCCCAGTCCAAGCAAGATAGGCCGTCCGTTTTTCCGCGCTGTTTCACTCAGGCAACCGACAATGAAGCCGCCACTCCAGGCGAGACAGCCGAGAGCCAGTAGACTTAGGGAAACCGTAAACGCGGTTTCACCAAGCACTTGCCAGAACCCCAAAGTGTGTGTGTCTGCCCAATGCCAGTTGTTGGCGTACATCCAGAGGTAGATCGAGCTAAGGTCGGCGGTCTGGCGGGAAAACACCGATAGCAATGTGCTGATGGGAAGAACTACAAAAGCAAACTTCAGCCAGGAAGTCCAGGAGCCGAGTCGCCGTCGTAAGACCAGACCAAGTACATCACGCATCGCCTGATTTGCAGGTGAGGAACACTCAGCCAGATCTCCGCGAACGATTGCGCGCTCAGGATTATCCAGCAGCGACAACAGAACTTCGACTAACCGCCAGGTCAGCGACCGGCGATCCGATTCGTTTCCCATGAGACGCCTCGCGTTACGCTAACAACGACTGTGTAGAATTCCCGCGCCGCCTGAATCCCTTTCGTTGTGATTTTGACGAACCTCTTCGGCCGTCCGCCTCGTTCAGGCGTCGGATCACCCATCCATGTCTTGACGAATCCCTTGTTCTCCAGGCGGTCGAGTGTTGTGTAAAGCGCCCCGAGAGAGCAGCGCCGCCCACCAACCTTCTCGATTTCCTGTCGAATCGCAACCCCGTAGGCCTCTTCGCCTAGACGGGCGGCGGCGGACAGCATCAGGTATTCAAATTCCCCAAGCATTATTCTTACATTGTGATTATAATCAAGATTGCTGTCAAGCTAGGATTCACTACTCGACGGGCAGCGAACTCCGGGCGTCAGACAAATATGTTAAAATGTCTGACATGGCGTCAGATCGCATCACAATTCGCATTCCAGAAATGCTTGGCCGGCGGTTACGCCATCGCTCGCGGATGAAAGGGCAACCCGAGTCCGTGCTCATCCGTGAGGCTCTGGAAACCTATCTGGGACAGACGTCCGAGGCTCGCCCTGCTTATGAATTGGCGGAAGAGGCTGGATTGATTGGCTTCATCGAGCGCGGCGCCAAATCCCTGCCCAAAGATCTCAGTACCAATCGCCGCTATCTGGAAGGCTTCGGGAAGTCCAAATGAAACGGCGCGTGCTGGTGGATACTGGCCCGCTGGTTGCCATTCTCTCGCGTGTGGATGAACATCACGTGACTTGCGTCAAAGCCCTGCATCAACTTCCGGCGCCGCTGTATTCCTGCTGGCCGGTGATCACGGAGGCGGCGTGGCTCTTACGTTCGCATCCGGCGGCGGTACAGCAGCTCTTGCGAAGTTGCTTTTCTGAGAAGCCTGGCGGATTCATCGAACTGCTGTCTCTGGATGCCGTCGGCATTTCTGCCGTGATGGAAGAGTACGAGGACATGCGTCCGCAGTTAGCCGATGCTGCCTTGGTTTATTTAGCGGGGCGTGAGGGGATCGACACGATTTTCACACTTGATCGGCGAGATTTTTCTGTTTATCGCTCGGCGCAGAAGCGGAAGTTCCGCGTCGTGCCGTGACAATTGGTTTTTCGTTGGCCTTCCAAAGACATTAGGGCGGATTGCATGACTGCCGATTCCGGCAGGCGGACAGGAGTGCCCGCCCCACATTTTTGCTTCTAGCGTTTCAGGAGATCGACCGGCTGTCTTACATCGCAGACGCGGAAATATTTGGCCAGGGCGGGATGCTTTGCGGTTACGGCCTCGTACATGGCGTAAGCCACGTTGCGGTAGGAGAAATGTCCAGCCGGTCCGCTACGCAGTTCGGAGATGTAGACGGCTTCGGAGAAGTCCATTTTGAAGAGGGTGCGTTTACGGAAGCCTAGCGGGATGGCGTATTGCGCGCTCTCAGCGGCCTCTTTTACCGGGGCTTGTGACAGCAGTTCGATGGCGGTGGTGGTCTGCTGCATCACCGCGTCGTAGCTTGCGCGCACACCGGCGTGCTGCAATTCTTCGGGAGCCTCGTAGCCGTGGCGGGTGGTGAATCCCTGGCCAATCTGGATGCAGCGGCGATGGCGGTGCATATCGCGGAAGCCGCCGATGTCCATCAGGATATCGAAGCGGAAACTTTGCCCGGCACTAAATGTTCGTGACATTTCGTCGAAGCGTCCGCGGTGACGCAGACCCATGTCGATAATTTCCTGGCGGATTCTGGGGCCAACCGCTTCGACCGCCTGACGAATCTGGCGGTAGGAATAATGGCAGTGCTCGTAGACAAGAGTAGTCGCCAGTTCGATTTCCAGCGGCTCATCGTCGAGCAGATCGACCAGCGGCGCAGGCGCGATGGCGACGTCTCCCATAAGCTGCGATGCCACGTGCTGCAACTCACGCCTGGTTTCCATCTCGTAGGCGTTGGGGTCGGCGTACTTCACCAACGTAGGCGCGACGCGGACTTCCTTTAACAACTCGCGTTCGGCCTGTTCGCCTAGTTCCGGATTGAGCGAGCGGATCTGCTCGACCAGACCACGCAACGATTCGTGATTCACGTTGTAGGCAGGCGAAAGCGCTGCCTGCTTCAACAATTCCCCAAGTTTGCGGATCTCGCGATGCGGCTGCGCCAGCAGATGCGAAACCTGATTCTCCAGAGTGCGCGCGTTGACGATTTCACCCAGCGACGTGTTGGTCGAAAGCGGCAGCAAATAGCGGGAGATGTCGAAAGCCCGCGCCCGCAGGGTACGGTCGTAGCTTTCCTGCTTCATCTCCTCGGGCTTGGGAGTGATGTCGACGAGGTAGCGAAAAGTGCGCTCGGAGATGTTTCGGTACTCGGCGAACAGCGCTTCGATAGTCTCGCGATAGAGCGTGCCCGCGGATTCGTCTTCGCTGTAGTCGGGTGTGTAGTAGCCGCTCTTCTGATAATCCTGATAGCGCGTCGAGCGCTCTTGTCCATCCCAGCGCTGCTCGTCGGCCACGGCGATGGCCGCCAGAATCGACAAGCGCTCGACTGCCAGCGCGATGTGGGCGAGGTCGGCGATGGAACGATGTCCGTACTGAAAGTAGAAGGTATTAAGGAATTTTTCGGCTTTCTGGCTGCTGATCTCCTTCAGCGACTCTTTCATGGAAAGCGCCGAGCGCGAATATTTCGCCATGGCGTAGGCCTGAATCTCGGGCTCGGCGCCATAGACGGCGAACACCTCGACCGAAGGCTCGGGAGCAGGCGGATTTGCAACTTCAGACATGGGGGGCTCGCTGACTTCCATGGGCATAGACTACCTCGCTTGTAAGGAGAGATGAAATCTTACTTGGCGAGTCTGTGGATAGGCAAACTAGCAGCGGGAAGAAGGGGCCTTCCCTCTCGCTGACGAAAATAGATCGAGTAGCGTGTTCCTTAGCCGTTCAACGCGGTCAAATGCCAATGCGGCAAGGATTAGACACTGAAGCAATAGCATTGTTCCGATTGCGACATAATTTGTTCCCAGCTTGGCGTTCATGGTGATCCTCCACTTGGAAACGCGTAAGCCGAGCACATTTTGGCTCAGGGGCGGGAAGACGATTTGCTCCCCTATCCGCGAAGGGCTGCCAGGGGATCGATGCCCGTCGCGCGGCGAGCGGGCAGGTAGCTTGCCGCCAGGGCGATCACAACAAACAAGAGCGAAACCGCAATAAACGTGACCGGATCGGTGGCCTTAACTTTGAAGAGCAGGCTTTCCAGGAATTGCGTGAGCGCCAGTGATGCAGCCACGCCGGCAATGACACCCGTGAGGGACAGAATCAGTCCCTGCTTAACCACCAAGGCAAGAACGTTTCCTGGTTGTGCGCCTAGCGCTTGCCGGATTGCGATCTCTTTTGCCCGCTGCACTACCGAATACGAGATGACGCCGTAGAGTCCGATGGCGGCCAATAGCACGGCGGCGATGGCGAAGGTGCCAAGAAATCTCATGACCAGGCGAAGCTGGCCTTCGGACGACTCGACGAGGTCGTCCATGGTGGTGATTCCGGAAATTGGTTGGTCGGGATCGATGCTCAACACCAGACTTCGAATTACATTGGCGGACAGGTTCGCGTTGCCGACGGTTCGAACCAAAAGCGTCGCAGATTGCGGCGGCTTCTGAGCGGTTGGCATGTAGATGGCGGGTCGGGGCGACTCATCCCTGGTGTACATGTGGACGTCGGCGGAGATGCCAACAATTTCAAGAGGCTTGCCCAACTTGCCCAGCAGGATGTGCTCGCCAATGGGGTTCGGACCCTTGGGATATTGCGGCCAAAAACGGCGGGCGGTGGTTTCGGTGATGATGGCAACCTCGCGGGAGCCAAGGTTGTCCTGTGGGGTAAATTCCCTTCCGCGTTTCAGACTTACGTCCATGGTGCGAAAAAAATCCGGGGTGACATCCTGGATGATGCCTATCGGCCGCTGGTTAAGTTTCACAACTGGCATGCCTATCACTTGCAGAGGAGCGCCGATCCAGGTATCGGCCATGGGCGCGGTCAGGGTCACGGCAACGCTGCGAATTCCGGGCGCTGAACTCGCGCGCTCGACAAATTGTTCATAAAAAGCCGCACGTTTTTCGTCGGTGTCGTAGCGCGTCGGCGACAGAGAGACATTCATGGTGAGCAGGTTCGAGGTCTTGAACCCAGGGTTGGCACGGTAGGCGTGGGCCAGACTTTCGATCAGCAACGCAGCGCCGATGAGTAGGACAACGGAAAGCGCCATCTGTCCGACCACCAGCAAGCTACGCGGTCCGGAGCGCAAGATCGAGATAGAGCCTGAGGCAGATGCCATCTCTCCGCTGCCTCGCAACACGAATGCGAGGTTGGGCCTTGAGGCGACGAGCGATGGCACCAAACCGAACACGACGCCAGTTGCCAGCGATAGAAGCAGCGCAAATGCCAGGACAGACGAGTCCATAGCGATTTCGCCAGAGCGCGGAAGGTCGATGAAGATCATGCTGCGAATACCACTCAAGCTGGCGGCCGCCAGAACTACGCCTAGCGTGCCACCAATGGAGGAGAGCAACAAACTTTCCGCCAGCAGTTGGCTGACGATGCGACCGCGACCGGCGCCGATGGCGGCACGCACCGCGAATTCACGCGAACGGGAGGTGGCGCGGGCCAGCAGTAGGCTCGCGACATTGGCGCACACAATTAACAATACAAAGCCGACTGCGCCGAACAGCATCCATAATTCTGAGCGCACATCGGTAACCAGTTGGTCTTTGAACGGCAACACGACTTGCGGATCGCCGGACTTGGCGTCCAGCATTTCGGGATGGGCTTTTATGTATTGGCGGTTGAAGACTGCCAATTCCGCATTGGCTTGCTTGAGGTCGACACCGGGCTTCAATCGGCTAAAGACGGAGAGATACGGGCTTATCGGCCGCGACTCTGCAGAAAAACCTGACCACTCTTTGGGCTGCGGAATCCAGACGTCCGTAGCTTTTACCGGGAACTGGAAATTTGTGGGGAGTATTCCAACTACCGTGTGAGGAATTCCGGCCAGAGTGATCGTCTTGCCAAGAATGCCGGGATCTTTGTCGAAGCGGCGCTGCCAAAGTTCGGAACTGATGATCACAACCTGTGACGCACCAGGATTGTCTTCTTCGCCGAGAAAGCCGCGGCCGCGGAGCGGACTGACACCCAGGATTTCCAGGAAGTTGGCGGAGACACGCGTACCCTTCAGGACTTCGGGTTGTCCGATTCCTGAGAGCGCAAGATTTTCGAACACTCCGGCGAAGGCGCCGACCTGCGTGTAGGAGTGCAGCGCCCGCTTCATCTCGTCATAGCGGATCGGGGTGATGCCGTCAGTGACCAGCACGACGCGATCTGGCTCGGGGTAAGGCAGCGGCTTGAGCAAGACCGCGTGGACTACGGAGAAGATTGCGGTATTGGCTCCGATGCCGAGAGCGATCGTCATTACCACGGCGAGCGTAAAACTGGGGTTTTTGCTCAGGCTGCGTAGTGCATAGCGAAGATCTTGCCAAGCGTCAGCGAACACGTGGGGATGGTATCGCTAGAGTGAGGATGCTGCAACTTATGCTAGCCAAACCTGATTCGCGAATCGCGATCCGCTGGCTTGACTCTGGTAGCAGACGGGCGAGAGTGCCCGTCCCACATTTTGAGGTCATTTAGCCTGAGCTGGGCCGCGCCCGCAGGCGACGGCCCGGCCCGCTTGCGGATTGCGGCTGTATGCCCCACGGGGCAGGTGGGAACATGCGGACCGGAACGGGGAACCCGCTCCGGTCACCAGCGCAGTCCGAAGATCAAACTCGCTCGAGTACTTGAGGCCTTAAGCGTTTTCGCCATGCGTTCAGGCGGCGTAGCGCTAAGGCCAAACCTGTCCACACCAAAACTGCTGCGCCCGCGGATGCGGTGGCGGCGATGGTCTGGCCGAAAATTCCTCCGGCTTCCCCAGTGTGGGTGAAGCGTCCCCAGGTGCGCAGACGGCGACCCAGGTTGTAACTGGAGAAAGGTTCCCATTTCACGACTGCGCCAGTTCGCGGATCGAGCGTGAGTTGCGCGCGCTTATCGGGGCGTCCGCCGTTGCCGGAGTCGATGGAGAACACCAGCGGCGTGGCGGGAAGGCGAAGCGATACGCTCTGCCATCCGGGAACTTGCTGTTCGGCGCGCGCGAAGGCGGATTCCAGAGACGCCTTTACGACGCTGTCATTGTCGTCGTGCTTATGGCGATTGCCTTCGCCGCCTGGTCTGGGGCCTGCATGTTGATTTTGGGGAGGCGGAGGCTCGTTCCCCGTCATGCGGTAGAGCAAGTTATTTGCCCACGGGTACGACATCACCACACCGGTCAGCACGACCAGCAATAACGGCGTGAAACACCATATGCCGATCACGTTGTGCCAATTCCAATCGCGGGCGCGTCGGGAGAGTCCGCTGCGGAAGGCGACGATTTTGCTGAGGTTGGTCCAGGTCCACGCTTTGGGCCACCAGATAATTGGTCCGGAACAAACGAGCAGCAGAAACATCAGATTGCAAGCGCCGGTGATGGCGCGACCTACGGGACGCTTTTCTGCGCTGGTGCCGAGGAAGCGATGCAGATCTTCAACTTTTCCGAAGAAGGCATGTAACCGGGGCGAGGCTTCCCCTAACACCGCGCCCGAGTAGGCATTGATGAGAAGCACGCGGTCGCGTCCGTAGCTGAATTGCACGGGAGCCGATGGATCAGAACGAACGGTGATCGCGGTCGGCTGCCCAGTTTGAACAGTGGCCAACAGGCTATCCATGGGAAGCCGCGCCTGGCCGGGCGCAGCGGGCGTCGAATGGTAATCGCGGATCGACCAGTTGTTGATCTGTCGCTCGTAGGCGAGCAGGACGCCGGTGACCGACATCAGCAGGATTACTAATCCCGCAACGCTGCCGGCGACCAGGTGAATCCAAAAGAGAAGCCTACGCGGTGTCATTGCTTAGAGTTCGGCCCAGCGCCGCAGCAGGTTGTGATAAATGCCGGTGAGTTGCACCGCGACCGGATCGTCGCGCCGTTCGCGATTGAGCTGTTGAATCGACACGTCGAGATCGAATAACAGCGTGCGATTGCCATCATCGCGAATCATGCTCTGAATCCAAAAGAACGACGACACGCGCGCGCCGCTGGTCACCGGGCGCACCTGATGCAGGCTGCTGGCGGGATAGAGCACCATGTGTCCAGCAGGAAGTTTCACAGTCTGCACGCCGTAGGTGTCTTCAACAATTAATTCGCCGCCTTCGTATTCGTCGGGACGAGAGAAGAAAAGCGTGGCCGAGAGATCGGTGCGGATACGGTGTCCCGTTCCCGTGACCTGGCGGATGGCGTTGTCGACGTGCGTGCCGAAGGACTGACCGCCCTGGTAGCGATTGAACAGCGGGGGAAAAACCTTCAGCGGTAAGGCGGCGGCCACGAAAGTTGCGTTCTGTCCCAGCGCGTTAAGAATCATTTCGCCGAGCTGTTCAGCCGCCGGGCTGCCTTCCGGAAGCTGCTGGTTGTTTTTGGTTCGAGCGGACTGGTGGCCGGCAGTTACACGGCCGTCCACCCAGTTCGCCTCTTCGAGCAATTTGCGAGCCTGCGTTACTTGCTCTGCGTTAAGTACGTCGGGTATGGGCAATAGCACGTAGCGCACTTCCCTTTCGCGATCAGAATTTAAAGTTGAGGCCGAGTAACGCCGAGCGGCCGGGCCCGAGCACGATATGTCCGGGATGCAACTCGTCGTAGAAATATTTATTGGCCAGGTTGTAGACGTTCGCCTGGAAGGAAATGTGTTCGGTGATGGGATAGCTGGCCATGGCATTGAAAACCCAGTAGCCGGGGACTTGTTTGATGAGCCCGGTGAGCGGGTCTGTGGGCACGGTGGAACTCGCAACCCGGCTATCGACAAACTGGCCGCCACCGCCCACTTCCAGCTTATGAGGCAGTTGATAGCTGCTCCACAGGTTGAAGCCGTTTCGCGGCACATTGGCAAGTTGAGCGCCAATCGCCAACGGGAAGGCAATCGAGTTCACTACCTTCGAGTCGAGGTAGGCGTAGCCGGAGAAGATCTGCCAGCGGCTGGTGATGCGTCCGTTGAGTTCGATTTGGGCCCCGTTGACGCGCTGGCTGCCCGAAAGAACGTTGAGCGTAGGATCGTCGGCGGATGGTTCGCGGGCGTTGGTTTTGTCAGTACGAAATCCGGCGGCTCGCAGGGAGAGCTTTCCGGAATACAGATCCCACTTGGTTCCGATTTCGTAAGTCTTGTTTTCTTCCGGCGGAGTATCGACGTTGGCTGCACTTAATGACAAGGATTCCGCGGATGGGTTGAAAGAATTGCCGACATCGAAATAGATGCTGCCATTGCTGGCAGGCTTGAAGACCACCGCCCCGCGCCAGCTGGTCATGACGTCGACGCGGTCGAAGTTCAATTCCGGCGTCGGGAAAGTCTGATCGTAGTTAGCGGAAAAACGGTCGACGCGAACGCCGCCGGTAAATTCCCAACGCTGCCCGACACGCAGGGTGTCGAGAGCGTAAGACCCGACGGAGACTGTGTCGGCATTGACTCGGGTGCGCAGCGATTGTTGAGCGCCGGCGAACGAGTCGTCGGTATTGGGATCGAGCAGACTGGTGTTGGGCACGCCGGTGAACAGGTAGCGAATAGGATCAGAGGTTTCGCGGCCAGCCTCGACGCCCCCTATCAGCTTGTGGCGGATAGAGCCGGTGCGGAAGGTGAAGATCACGTCGGTCTGGTTTTCGAAGAAGGTTTCTCCGCTGTTGACTGCGATCTGGTTGCGCGTGACCTGAATGTCTTCCAGCGGAGTCGAAGGCAGAACATCGGTAGTAATTTTCGCTTCAGTGATGCGGGCGTCACGCGCGTAGTTCGCATAGCGCGTCTGATTGCGCATGGTGATGTGCGGATTGAAGTCGTGCTCGAACTTCACTGTCCCCATATCGACATCAGTCTTCAGGAAGTTGCCGTGCTCGAATCCGTAATAGTTTTCGTGCGAGACCGGCGCGGGATGGTCGAACAGCCAAGGAATGCCGTAGTCCGGCGTGTCATTGGCTTGCTCGTGCAGGTAGCTCATGGTGAGGCGCGTCGGCTTGCCGATGCCGAACGCGAGTGACGGCGCAATCCCGTAGCGGCGATTCTCGGCCACGTCGCGACCGGCGACTCCGCCTTCATGGCCCATCACGTTGACGCGGAATGCGGCGGCGTCGCCGAGAGGCTGATCGAAATCCGCAGTCAGACGGCGGGTAGCATCGGTGCCGAACTCCAAGCCTCCGCCAAACAGACGATCGCGCTGCGGAAGCTTGGTCGCCTGGTTGACCACGCCTCCGGTCGAGCCGCGTCCGAAGGTCACGGAAGACGGGCCTTCCAGCACTTCGACTTCCTGATAATTGAAAGGATCGCGATAGTAGCTGCCGAAGTCGCGCATGCCGTCGATGAAGAGATCGTTGCGCGCGCTGAATCCGCGAATGGTGAGATTGTCGCCCTGCGCGCCACCCTCGCCAGCCGCGAGGCTGATGCCGGGAACGTTACGCAGCGCGTCGCGCAGAGTGTTCACTCCCTGGCTCTGCAACACCTGTTGCGGCACCACGCTGATGGACTGTGGCGTGTCGACCAGCGGCTCGGAATATTTCGCGAGCGTGTCCGGCATGGCGCTGGCGGTGACTTCAACGGTAGTGCTGAGTCCTTCAAGGCTGAGTGTCGCCGTTCCGGGATCGGTGAACTTGTAGGTGATGCCGGTGCCGAGGAGAATTCTTTCGAGAGCCTTCTCCGGCGTGTAGAGTCCGGCGACGCCTTGTGATCCGACGGTGCGCATAGAGTCGCGGGGGATGACGACTTTTATGTTGGCCACATTTTGATAAGTGGCGAGCACGGCGTCGAGCGGGCCGGGAGGAATGTCGAAACGGCGAACCGGCAGTCCCTGAGTTTGTGACGGTGAGGTATTGCTCGCTCGCGTCTGAGGGTCTTGCGGATAATTCTGCGCTATGGCGGAGGTGCCGAAGCTGGCGTAGGCGGCGAGCGTGCCAACGGCCATCCAATATTTGGGGCCGGTCTGTTTGCGAGATTTTTTGGGGCGGATCTTGATTCTAGTCACTGAGGCATTTTCTTTCTTGCGACCGAGTCGCATCTGAGGCGCGTGCTCTGGAGCCGTTAAATTTTTCCCGCACTGCTGAAATTCAGCGTGGAGTGGAACTGACGACTGCTGTGGCCCTCACCGCCCCTGAAGACCTGAAAATCTTATCATCATTTGAAATTGAAATTCAATTTCATTTTCAAATGCATACTACCTTCCCTGCCGGTTCTTTTCCAAGGAAGGTGCAGCGAATGCCGCTTGCCGCGCGGCTAACGGATGGAAAGCCGGGCTGGAATGAGAAGCCCGTGGGTTGATTGCACCATGGGAGATGTGGGAATTGGTGAATATTGGGTAAAGTCTTCGCCACGCCGAGGTTCGTGGCGGGGCAGGTGAGGACACCTGCCCCTACGTTAAAAAATGCCTACTGCACTACCAGTTCGACTGTGCCGCTGCGGGTGGCGGTACCGGACGTCGCGTTTACCGTGACGGTATAGGTGCCTGCTGGCGTGCCGGTGGTCGTCGAGGTTGTGCTGGTGCTGTCGCCGCAGCCGAACTGCATGGCGATGCCGGCGAGCATAAATCCCAGCAGCAGCGACAACAGAATCTTCTTACGCCGCGAGAACGCGGCGCCACCTAGTCCCAGGAATGCTAACCCTGACACCGGAAGCCATGAGGCATACAGCGGGCCCGAGGGCGGATGTAATTGTGCCGTCGTGGTAACGCGCGCCACGGTGTTGATGGTTAGAACGCGGCTTTGCGCTCCGGTGGTGAGCCCGGTGATGGGATTATTGATGAACTCGCAGGTGCCCCCAGTTGGCAGGCCAGCGCCGCAAGCCAGCGAGACGTTCGACGGGAAGCTTCCGGAGGGCGTGACCGTAATGCTGTAAGTCACGGGCGTTCCGGCGGGAGTAGTGCGCGTCGCCGGGTTGATCGACATGGCGAAGTCGGAAACCGTGGTCGATGCGGTCGACGAAGTATGGAAAGTCGATCCCGCAACCGTGATTTCGGCGCTGTTGCCGAAAGGCCCGGCGGATGTCGGAGTGAAGATCGCGGTAACGGTGGCGGTTGCGCCTCCATTTAACGCACCGACGGCGCAGGTCAAGACCG
>DATBAT010000322.1:0-12521 GCA_036271375.1 Terriglobales bacterium | reverse complement strand
CTCGAACTGAACGAAGCTGCTTATCTCCTCGGGTATGAAGACGGTAACTCTTTTGTGCGGGCATTCCGTGGATGGGAAGGCGTACCCCCAGCACGCTGGCGGGAACAGCAAAGGGCACTTGCAGCATCGTAATAAGCGATTTGATTTGAAAGGAAAAACAATGCAAAAACGTAAACTTGGAAAAAGTGGATTGGAAGTTTCGGCCCTGGGCCTGGGCTGCATGGGCATGAGTTTCGGATATGGTCCGGCCGGCGATAAGCAGGAGATGATTAAAGTTATCCGAGGCGCGGTAGACCGGGGAGTCACGTTCTTCGATACGGCTGAGGTCTACGGCCCCTTCACCAATGAAGAGCTGGTGGGCGAAGCGCTCGCTCCGCATAGGGACAAGGTGGCGATCGCCACCAAATTCGGATTCAAACTTGATCCTGGTACCGGCAAGAACATCGGTCTGGATAGTCGTCCGCAACACATCAAAGATGTCGCCGAAGCCTCGCTCAAACGCCTCAAGACCGATGTTATTGACCTGTTCTATCAGCATCGCGTCGACCCTGAAGTTCCTATTGAGGATGTCGCTGGCGCAGTAAAAGACCTGGTCAAAGCTGGTAAAGTGAAGCACTTTGGCCTCTCAGAGGCAGGAGTGAAGACCATCCGACGCGCCCATGCGGTGCAGCCCGTGACTGCGCTCCAGAGCGAATACTCGCTTTTCTGGAGGGAACCGGAAGACGAAATCATGCCGACGCTCGAAGAGTTGGGGATCGGCTTTGTTCCCTTCAGCCCGCTGGGTAAGGGATTTCTGACCGGAAAGATCAGCGAAGACACCCAGTTCGACAAGAGCGATTTCCGCAACATCGTTCCCCGCTTCACTCCGGAGAACCGCAAAGCCAACCAGGTGCTGGTAGACCTGATCGGAAAGTTCGCGGAGCAGAAGAAGAGGACACCCGCGCAGATCGCGCTGGCGTGGCTGCTCGCCCAGAAGCCGTGGATTGTTCCAATTCCCGGCACCACCAAGCTGAACCGTCTGGAAGAGAATCTCGGAGGCATCGAAGTGCCGCTCTCTGCGGCCGAGCTTGGCGAGCTTGGGAACGCAGCGGCCAAAATTCCCATGCATGGCGAACGTTACCCCGCGGAAGCGCAGAAATGGATAGACCGCTAACCACATACGCTCTTGACCGCGGCACCGGCTCTAGAGCTGTCGTAAGCTCGCTCGCTGCGCTTCGAGATGACTGTCTGAGTCGGTGGCGGTCGCGACGGAACAGGTTATGCCAAAAGCATGGGCAGAGTACGTGTACAGACCTGACGTCAAAGCAAATTGGTCTCAGCTTTACAAGAAACCTGGCTACGATGAAAAAGACTTGTGATTCACGATGTAGTAAGGTCTTTGACCTTCAGAGCTTGACTGGAGAACTATGAGTAAGCTACCCGTGGAATTCAGGGCAAAGCTGCAAAAGAGTCCCAACAAAGGTGGCTGGACCTATGTGATTTGGCCCAGGTCTGCGGACTTCTTTGGTACGCACGGTGCGGTAAAGGTCAAAGGGACAATCGACGGCCGCCCATTTCAAAGTTCGTTCATGGCAATGGGGGACGGCAACCAGATGCTTCCGGTGAAAGCGTCTACTCGCCAAGCGATCGGAAAAGATGTCGGCGACGTGGTGCGAGTGGTGCTGGAAGAACGCTTGGGCGTTTCTTCAAAGTAAAAGAAAGCTCGGGAATAGGAATCAATTATGGAGATCAAAAGAGCAGGTTCGCAGGCGTCCGCGAAGGGTCCGCCGGATTGGTTCACGGGCACGGTGCGGATCGATCCGCTATTTCAAGCACCCGACCCGGCATTTGTTCAAGGAGCAAGCGTCACGTTTGAACCGGGCGCACGGACTGCGTGGCATACGCATCCGCTCGGTCAGACTCTCATTGTCACCGCTGGCAGCGGCCGCGCGCGAAGGTGGGGCGGCCCGATCGAAGAGATTCGACCGGGCGACGTAGTCTGGTTTCCTCCCGAAGAAAAGCATTGGCATGGCGCAGCGCCGACCACATCTATGACGCACATCGCGATTCAGGAAAAACTCGACGGCAAGGTTGTGGAGTGGATGGAGCAGGTCAGCGAGGAACAGTACCGAGATTGACGCGTTCCTTACTCTGGTCGCAGGCGCCACGTGTTACCCTGCCGCGATTGGAGAATTTCGGTGCCCAAAAAGATTTCTGCGCTTTGCATCCTTCTGATTTTCGCCACAATTTCAAGCAGAGCCCAACAGACTAGCCCTGCACCACAAGCCGCGTCTTCTCACGTTGTGCCTCTGAAAGTATTCCCTCGAGACCAAAGATTTGAAGCTGTTTCAGGAGACGTCAAAAGAGCGGGCGAGGTTTACGTAATCCGGATTCACTCTGAAGCCGGGTATATTGTGATGCCGCACTTCCATCCCGAAGACGAGCACATTGTGGTGGTCAAAGGAAGTTGGTCTTTGGGAATGGGCGGGAAGTTTAGTGCGGACAAACTTGAAACCATGGATGTCGGTACCTACGGGTTAGTCGCGAAGAAGATGGCACACTTCGCACGTTCGAAAACGGACGCGATTGTGCAGGTCCACGGAATCGGCCCGTTCACGACTACGTACGTCACGCCCATGTATGCACTTACCGATCAAGGCATGCTATATGTGAAATCGGCTTCTGAGCCAGGGCAGCCAACTTTAAACGCACCTGTGGGTTGTTTCGAATTAATGCTTGGTGCACGCGCAAGCGGCATGCTGGGCGAGGGAAAGATCATTGGAGCCCAATGCACTCCCGGTGAGTTGACGCAGTATCGAATTGAAAAATCGGACGGTGAGCGCTTTTGGGCAGTGCGCGAGGAATTCAAGATTCAGTGATACCTGAGGCTGAACCTGCAACGCCTACACCAGCGGCTGGTCGGGATTGTAGTTGTGCCGCAGGGTTAACGAGCCATCGGCAGTTACCTTCTGGCGGCACGCCCAGCGGACCGGATAGCGCACGCCCTTGACCTCGAGCTCGGCTTTCAGGCGAAGCCCTTCCCACGCCATAGCAGCGGGCAGCATCAGCATGGCCTGGTGAACGCCGCCGGGTTTCGGATATCCCGCATCAACGCAACCTGACGCATGAACTTTGTTGCCTTCGCCCACCACGCTCAGACGAAGCACTCCTGGGACAGGCGCTATTCCGTCATTGACGAGTCCGATCACCAGGCCGGTGACGCCGTCACGTTTGAATGTCCAGATAAATGACGGACGGACGCGATAGCCAACCTGGCGCGCCATTTCATCGATTGGTCCGGGGAATTTTTCGTAGTAGCTCAGCAGGTTGGCGGCGGATTGGCTGTGCCAACTCCACAACGAGAGATAGTTAACGCCAACATCGGCGGCGTGGGAAAGAATCTGCTCGTTGTAGCTGACTCCGTCTTCGTCAATCTGCAATTCCTTGGGATCGCCGGTGGTGAATCCAACCTCACAGATCGCCGCCGCCCATGGCGGACGGTAACTCAACGCCTCGATCTGCGTGTTCTCGATGAATATGGTGTCGGTGCGCAACCAGTTGCCGGTACGCATCGTGCGATCCAGCATGTCGGAGTTGCCGACATTGCTGAAGTCGGGCTGGGTGTTAGTGGCCAGAGGGACTTTGGTCCAGTGCTCGAGTTGCACTGCAAACATGGACTCCCATGTCTGTTCCGCGACCAATTGGCTGGGGAATGGATTGCCCTCATAGGGCCAGGTGTGGCCCTCGCCCCAGAAGCCGTACATCATCGTGTCCATGAACTCGACCTGCGGATGTCCGTTGAGTTCGGCGGCCAGCAGGCCGTTCAATTCGCGAAACGCCGCTTGATAAGCGGGATGGTCGTACCGCGGCACGCGATTGTCTTTGCGGTATCGCATCTCCGCGGGATTGCCCTTCCACTCTCCTTTGAGCTTTACGTAAGGGACTTTATTGAGGAGGAAATCCGGCATACCGGGGTCGGGAAAGTCGGGGTTCTCCAGCATGACGCGAAAGCCGATGCGCTTGTCGTACTGACGGGCCAGATCGAAGACGATTTTCCACGACTCGGGGAAATCAAGTCGGCCCGGCTGCTTCTGAACATCTCGCCAGTTGGGACGGATGTAGATTTTCTGGGCGATGGGCAGCTTGATGAGATCTTCGAGCGTGCGCTCCATCGTTTGACCCGGAATGTGCAGAGGACCAGTGTCGTCGGAGGCATAGACCATAAGCCCCATGCCGAAGTTGCTGACGATTGCTTTCGAGGGCGAAGTCACCATCGAGACGCCGCTGTCGGGCACGACTGCCGCGGGCCCATATTGCGGGAAGGGACCTTGATAGAGCCGGTCCACGACTACGGGGCCTGATCCCCAATCGAATTTGTCCCAATTATGTTCGGGGACGTAGGCATGAGCGGTGGCCTTGGATAGGCCGACGGCAATTCCTGTTGCGGCGGCGGACTGCAAAAATCTGCGTCGGTTCATGGCGGCCTCGCGTGTGGGATGGCTGAGATGATAAATCAGGAACGAAAGAAAAGGAAAGATTAAGAAATGATTGGTAAGATGCCCTAAATCGGCTACAACAGGGCCGAGCGCACCTCATGCACTACCGTTGCCCAGGCCGCGCTCTCGGGATCGACAATGTCCAAATGGTCGGCGCCGGGAATTGTTTTTACAGAGGCCTTCGAGCCCAACTTCCGCGATCTGTCTGCCCAGCGTGATGGCAGCTCGGGTGGGATCTGATCATCGTTGGTTCCCTGGATAAGAATCTGGTCAGCGGAGAGAGGCAGCAGATCTCCGGGATTGCCCGCGAGGTAACGGTCGGGCAGTTGCGCCGGGTCTCCACCCATCAATTGATGGACTTCGTGTTTGTCGTGCGCGAACGGGCCGGTGCCAGCGAGTTCAATGGTCAGGCGCAAATCGACAGCGCCGGCGAGAGCGATCACTGTTTTCGGATTAACTTTCGGCCTTGGTAAGAAGATCTCGCTCTCGCGATTGATGTGATACCGGCCAGCAACCCAGAATGCCAGGTGACCGCCGGCAGAATGTCCCATCACCGCGAGCCGCGATAAATCCAAGTGATGTTGGCTCGCGAGTTCGCCGATGAAATCCAAACCTGCGGCGGCATCCTGAAACGTAGCTGGCCAGCCGCCGCCAGTAACGCCGACCCTGCGGTATTCCACCGACCAGCAGGCAATTCCTTCACGCGTCAACGCGGAACACAGATACCCGGCATAGCCGAGATCGTATTCAGACTTCCACCAGCCGCCATGAAAAAAGACAACCACCGGCAGAGGGCCGCGCCCTCGACGTTGCGGCAGCCACAGATCACCGAACTGACAAGGTCCAGAACCGTAAGCAATGCGGTGGTCCGCCTTCAACACGGGCCGCGACAACACGTCGAGTTTCTGCTCTTTGTGCGTGACTCCCCCAAATCTGGCAAGACTACTGTTGCATGTAGACTTGCCGCATGACAACTTCCGCGCCTCCGCGATTCGAAGAGATCATGGCGCGCGAGCAGGGCCTGCACCGCAATCTTTCGGCCGGGCAGCTCTCGATGATTGCCATCGGCGGCGCGATTGGCACCGGGCTCTTTCTCGGCTCAGGCTTTGCCATCGGCTTTGCCGGACCGTCAGTATTGGTCAGCTATGGGATCGGCGCTTTCATTACCCTATTAGTGATGGGATGCCTGGCGGAGATGACGGTAGCCCATCCAACCTCTGGTTCGTTCGGGGCCTGGGCCGAGTTCTACCTCTCGCCATTGGCAGGATACTTAGTGCGTTTTGGCTACTGGGCGGCGATTGTGCTGGCGCTCGGCACCGAGATAACGGCCATCGCAGTTTATATGCGTTTCTGGTTCCCATCCGTTGCCGGCTGGATGTGGATCTGCGGCTTCTCGCTCCTGCTCATTCTGGTGAACAGCATTGACGTGAGATTTTTCGGCACGGTGGAGTATGGATTTTCCGCGTTGAAAATTGCCGCCATCATTGCCTTCCTCCTGGTTGGCGGTTACGTGTTGATCTCGGCCTCCAGGTTCGACCAGGGTGATCCCATTGGCTTCAGGAACTACGTCGCGTATGGCGGGTTCTTTCCCAAAGGCATCAGCGGAATGTGGACGGGGATGGTAGTGTCCCTGTTCAGCTTCTTCTCGATTGAGATGATCGCGGTGGCGGCCGGCGAGGCGAAGGAGCCGGAGCGCGCGATCCGCAGTGCGTTTCGCGCCACCATGGTACGGCTGGCCCTCTTCTACATTCTCACCCTGGGCGTGGTACTTGCGATCGTGCCGTGGCCCATCACGGCCGCGGGCACCTACCAGTCGCCCTTTGTCACGGTGATGATGCGTACCCACGTCCCGCATGCGGCCGGTGCGGTGAACTTTATTATTCTGGTCGCTGCTCTGTCCGCCATGAACAGCCAACTGTACATAACGTCGCGCATGCTTTTCTCACTCTCCAGAGCCGGATTCGCGCCCCGGGCGCTGGGAGTGCTTTCGAGGCGCGGCGTTCCCCTCGCATCACTGCTTGCTTCGACGGCCGGCATCGCGCTTGCGGCCCTCCTGAATCTGCGCTACCACGACCGTTCTTATCTGATGATGGTGGCGATCTCCATGTTTGGTGGCATGTTCACCTGGATGATGATTTTTGTCACCCACCTGGCCTTCAGAAAGCGTCATGCCGGTCATCCTCTATTGTTTCGCATGTGGGGATATCCCTACACGACGGTTCTAGGAGCGGCCCTGATGCTGGCGGCTCTCCTGACCACGATGTTTGTTCCCGATTTCCAACCGACCTTACTTTATGGAATTCCGTTCCTGATCGTTATGACGCTCATCTACTGGATACGGCGCCCGGCACAAACATCAGGAGCAAAATCGTGAAAAACAGCACCGAAGATCCGCTGCTGGTCTGGCGCGCAGAGTTTCCTATTCTTGAGCACACCACCTACATGATCAGTCACTCTCTGGGGCCGATGCCCCGGCGCGCGGAAGCCGCATTGCGTGAGTTCACCGAAACCTGGGCGACGCGCGGCATTCGCGCCTGGGAAGAGGGTTGGTGGAGCATGCCCATGACCTGCGGCGATCTGATCGGCTCCCTTATCGGCGCACCGAAGGGCCGCGTGGTGATGCACCAGAATGTCTCCATCTGCCAGTGATTGTGACTTCGTGTTTTGACTGGAGTGGGCGGCGCAACAAGCTGATTACCGACGGTCTGAACTTTCCTTCGAACGACTACATCTATCACACCCTCGAACGCCAGGGAGCGCAGGTGGTGCCCGTTCCCTCGGTCGACGGAATGACTATTCCGCGAGAAGCGATCCTTAACGCGATCGATGAACGCACGCAACTGGTCAGCATTTCCCACGTGGCATTTCGCAGCTCTTACCTGCATGATCTCGCGCCCATCATCCAGCGCGCGCACGACGTGGGCGCGTATGTGATCGCCGATCTTTATCAGTCCGCGGGAATCGTGCCGCTCGACGTAAGTAAACTGGAAGTAGATTTCGCCACCGGTGGTTCGGTGAAGTGGCTGCTGGGCGGCCCCGGCTCGGGATATCTTTACGTGCGGCCCGATCTTGACGCGAAACTCCAACCGGCTGCTACCGGATGGGCGGCACATGCTCAACCTTTTGAGTTCGTGAACGGGCCGATCGAGTATGCGCCCGACATTCGGCGGTTTCTCAATGGCACGCCCAACGTGCCGGCAATGTACTCGGCGCGTTCGGGATACGAAATCGTCAACCAGATCGGAGTCTCTGCGATTCGCGCCAAGTCAAAACGCCAGACACAGGACCTTATCGCCCGGGCCGACGAAGCATCGTTGACGGTGCGAAGCCCGCGCGATCCGGAACTTCGTGGCGGCACCGTAATTCTCGACGTACCCAACGGCCGAGAAGTAACCACCGAACTTGGACGCCGGAATATTCTGGTCGATTTCCGACCGGGGGCTGGCATTCGTATCGCCCCGCATTTCTATACTTCGGATGAAGAGATCAGCCACACGATTGGGGAGCTGAAAGCGATTGTGTATGGCTAGGGGTCTCTCTCGACCTGATTCGATTCGCCGAATTTTTGCGCACAAGTATAACGCCCGGAAGTCCAATCGCCGGGCGAAGTGCATCCGGAACTAACAGGGGCTGGTCACTTCGCGTCCCTTAATCGCAGTCGGGACGAATCAATTTCTGGAGTTTTGCGAGTTCGACTGGGGACGTATTTGTCGACACCGCGAATGGGGTCGCTTTTGCGGGTTTTGAGTGGAAATAGATCAACGAATCTTTAAGCCAATCTTCAGGTTGCAGGGTCAGACTTCGAGGTAGCCGTAGGGAGTCCGGATGGAGTTCGGCTTGAAGGTCCGTGCATTGCTGTTAGTGTGGGGACTCTGGGCCGCGGTATCGTGCGGCGGAGGCTACAGCTCACCGACCTCGCCCACTCCATCCCCGACTCCTTCTCCGAACCCGAATCCTAATCCGCCTCCCGGCGGTGGTTCCGGACAGATCACTTTCGGTCACGTCGTGTTGCTGGTCGAGGAGAATCATAGTTATTCGGACGTGATCGGACGCTCAACCATGCCATACCTGAATTCACTGGCGGCGAACTATGGACTGGCCACGCAATATTATGCCGACACGCATCCCTCGATCGGCAACTACTTCATGCTTACCACCGGCAAGCTGATCACGAATGACGACAGCTTTTCGGGAATAGTTTCTGACGACAACCTGGTGCGCGAGTTGACCGCCGGTGGCAAGAGTTGGAAGTGTTATGCCGAAAGCCTGCCGTCCACTGGATACACTGCGGGCGACCTCCTTCCTTATTCGAAGCACCACAATCCGTTCGCTTATCTCTCGGATGTGGTGGGTACCAGCCAAGCTGACAACATCGTCCCGTTCTCTCAGTTTGCTGGCGACTTGACGGCGAGTCGGCTTGCCGACTTTTCCTACGTAGTTCCCAACCTCAACCATGATGCCCACGACGGGACACTCGCGCAGGCAGACGCCTGGCTGAAAGCCAATATAGATCCCTTGATTGCCAGCCCGCTGTTCCAGAAAGACGGGCTTCTAGTGATTGTGTTCGATGAATCTATGATCTCGGATGCGGCGCACGGAGGTGGCCACATTCCGGCGATCGTAGTGAGCCCATCGGCAAAGAAACAGTATCAATCCAAGACGCTGTTCCAGCACGAGAGCGCCTTGCGATTAATGCTGACATCGCTCGGGATTACAACCTATCCTGGGGCTGCGGCGACCGCTCCAAACATGAACGAATTCTTCACGAACTAAAGGCTGTCTCTGGCTGGTGGGCCTCGCTGTCCAAATAGGGTAAACTTGTAGCCGAGTCTTTTTAGCCTTGGGTTGGGGGTGATTCGTTTTGGCAGAAGTTCGACTGCAGGAAGGTGAGTCCCTGGAGAATGCCCTGCGCCGTTTCAAGCGCAAGGTGCAAACCGAGGACATCATTAAGGACGTGAAACGTCACTCCTTCTACCTGAAGCCTGGCCAGAAGCGCCGGGTAAAGCAGGCGCTGGCGCGTAAGCGTGCCCGCAAAAAGAGCCGTAAAGAACCAGAATAGTTTGACGGCCCGTCCTTGCACCGGTTGCGAGGACGGGTTCACTTTCCTTCGTTAAAATCCAATAATTGATCAAAGAAGAGGCGTTGCTTAGCAACGTCGGAGCCGCATTGATGCGGCCGCAAGACGCAGCAGAAGTTGCGTCTTTACATAAATCTTGCGCGGCCATAATGTCCGAAAACCGCGAGTGGCCAGCCTGTTAAACTGCGATACTTCATCTCCCCATACAAGGAGTTCATTTGAACAAGACTGTCGCCGAAAAACGCGCCGCGTTCCGCGCGCTCCATCAGCAGGGCTGCTTCATGCTTCCCAATCCATGGGACGCAGGCAGCGCGCGCATGTTGCAAGAGTTGGGATTTCTGGCGCTTGCCAGCACCAGCTCAGGCTCAGCCTGGACTAGCGGCAAGCCTGATTATGCGGTTACGCGCGACGAAGTCCTGCAGCAACTGACGACTCTCAGTGCGGCGGTCGATCTGCCGGTAAATGCTGACTACGAGACGGGCTTTGCCGGTGAACCGGAGGAACTTGCGAAGAATGTCACATTAGCGGTGAAGACTGGCGTCGCCGGATTATCGATTGAAGACCGCGTCGTGGGTGATCTGGGAAAGCTCTATGACACTCCGCTCGCAGTGGAGCGGCTTCGCGCTGCGCGCGCGGCCATCGATAAGACTGGGGAAGACGTAATTCTGGTGGCGCGCACCGAAGGACTTCTGATTGGAGGATCCGCCTCCGATGCGATCGACAAACTAGTCGCGTTCGCCGATGCAGGCGCTGACTGTCTCTACGCGCCGGGCATCGGCATGGCAGGACTCAGTACAAAAGAAGATGTCGCCACGCTTGTAAAGGCAGTAGCACCGAAGCCGGTGAATATCCTGGCTATAGGGCCGGAGATCAGCTTCGCGGAGTACACCGATCTCGGCGTCCGCCGGCTCAGCGTAGGCGGAGCGCTTTCGTTGGTGGGCTGGGCGGCATTCGTCGAAGCCGCGAAGAAGTTGAAAGACGGATATTTCGACGGTCTAGCCGGCGGATTTTCCAATCGAAAACTGAACGAGATCTTTGGCCGCTTTGTTTAGTCCATGCCAGATGAAAATCCTGTTCAAGGCCTTCCCGATGTTCTCGCCAAGGGATTAAAAGTAGTCTTCTGCGGAATCAATCCCGGGATGCAATCCGCCTCGGTCGGACATCATTTCGCAACTCGCAGCAATCGTTTCTGGCGTGTGCTTCATCGCTCAGGATTTACTCCCGAACTGATCCTGCCTCAAAATGCGCGGACTCTTCTCAGATATGGTTATGGGCTCACATCAGCGGTCGAAAGGCCAACGGTCGGAGCGAATGATCTTAGGAGAAATGATTTCATCGAGGGGAGGCCCGCGCTTGAGCGAAAGATCCAGCACTACACTCCCCGTTACCTTGCGTTCCTGGGCAAGCCCGCGTTCGCGGCAATTTTCAATCAGCGCGATCTTCCCTGGGGTGAGCAGGCTCAGACCTTCGGCGGAGTTGCTGTGTGGGTGCTCCCCAATCCCAGCGGATTGAATCGAGCCTTCAATCTCGAACGGCTAACTATCGCTTACCGCGAGCTGGTTGAGGCAGTCGCTGGCCGGGCCCTGAAAGCCGCGAAGTAGAAAAAGCGCTAGGCCTGTTCGCTTCGCACTTTTCGTTTTGGCAGCAGCATGTTTCCCACCGCCAACAGCGGACCAAATTGTGCTGACCATATCGAACGCGGCGCGGGGAAGTCCGCACCCAAGCCGGTGGAGGGAAACTCTTCCTTGCCCGGGCGATGGTAGGTCCCGAAGACGATATCGAAAATCGGCAGGCCGTCCGCGAAGTTCTTGTTGTAGTGCTGCGGGTCTATCGAATGATGAATACGGTGTACCTGTGGCGTGACCAGGATGCGATCAAGCCAAGGCAGCCGCACGTGGATCGCCGAGTGATAGAACAACGACAGGCCTGACAGGAACATCGTCGAATAAAGTGCGGCCTTGCCTGCCTCGTTCAAATCAAGATCGACGATCATCCCCAGCGTGAAAATCGAAAAAAACGCCCGCCAGGAATTCTGCAAAAAATGATCACGCGCCCATGTCGACGTGTTCATCAGCTCATCGCTGTGGTGCAGCCGGTGAAATGCCCACAGCGCGGGCACTTTATGCTCAATGCGATGCGCCCAGTAAAACCAGAAATCGTGCAGAAATAGAGGTAGAAAAATCATCGCCAGGATTTCCAGTGCATGTCCGACATGCGGTACGGCCGCGATGCTTTGGAACGTGAAGGAGATCGGCTTCCATGGAAGATACTGCCGGGCCTGCGCGCTCCACAAACCTGCGGCTATCCCTAGCGGCAGCGAAAGAAAGACGGTGGAGAAGGCGATCAGCAGGTTCGTTCCGTAGTCGCGCCACTTCGGCGCCTTGCCCACCGGCCAGATTTGTTCCGCGATCATGAATGGAACCAGGGGGAAGACCAGCCAGTAGAGCAGGCTGGGGAACATGCCTTTGACGGAACCAACCAGGATCTCAAGGAATGTCATGGAGGTTAGACTCTTCAGGGACGATGCGAACCAGGCGACCAACTTTCGCTCAACTCCCCGCGGAATTCAAGCGAAGAATTACTCGCGACGGCATAAAGCCCAATCAACTGCGCGAAGCCGCTTTCCGGCGGGTGATTCGTTCCATCCCGAAAGGCAAAGTCAGCACCTACGGACGCGTCGCGGCGGCGGCCGGCTATCCTCTTTATCATCGAGCGGTGGCACGGTTGCTGCGCATCGAGCCCGGCGCGCTGCCGTGGCATCGCGTGGTCGGAGCCGGTGGCGAAATCAAGCTCCGCGGGGCAGGCTCGGCGGAACAACGATTACGACTGGGCATGGAGAAGGTGCGGTTCCGCGGAAGGCGCGTGGACATGGCTGCGCATGAATACGCGTTGCGGCCGTGGGAAGAGTGAGCCCAGTCTTGACGATTCCTCCGGTTTCATAGAGCATCTGCGGATGCGAAAACTTTGCC